>JBDSNK010000109.1:0-11062 GCA_039915385.1 Dokdonella sp. | reverse complement strand
AATCTCAGCGTCGAAGGCCCCGACGATGCCGGCTGGGGACAGATCATCCCGACTACGTCGGTGGATCAGTACGCAGCCACGATTGCGCGCTGGTATGGGGTGCCCGTCGGCGACATGACAACGGTGTTTCCAAATCTCGGACGCTTTTCGACGCCAGACCTGGGCTTTATGGGCAGCGCCTGAGCGCGACAACAACTGGGTCAGGTTCACCCACCGACACCCGCATCTTCATCGAATCCGAAGTTGAGGCTCCGAGTGCACCCGTGATACGCGCGATAGTCATCGAATATCGACGTCACGTTGACGGGTTACTGCCGAGCCCCGGATCATTCAATCCCACGAACTTTCATCGCTGACAGAACGTTTCAACTAGCGCAGCATCCACTTGGTTGCTTGGGGTGGTGCACTTGAGAATTGGACCGCCCGTCTTGTCCCTGGCTTCTGGCTCAATCCAATCATTTGCTCACGCAATCACAGGCTCAAGAGCCAGTCTCGAATCCATTCACGAAAATGCGATCGAAGACCGGCGGCGCTGCGCCGAATTCATAGGCACCCACATCGCAGTTCAGACCCGTACCGCGCGGTCCATCACGCTGATCGAGCGCCAGGTCGGCACCTGTATCGTCAATGCAGCCCTGCCCTGTCGTCGCATTGATGGCCGCGCTCCCGGCCAGCAGCGCATGCGTCAGAGTCGGGCCACCATTGTCCTGAAGCGGCCCGATGGATTCCAGGGCCACAAATCCTCGCGCAGTGGTTCCATTGCCACTGAACGCGCAACCGCTGATGTCATAGAAGAGGTTGCGGCCGTACACTTCAAGCGTCCCATTGCAGTCGTTGTAGATGGGCGCATCGAGAACGGTATTTCCGGCAATCAGCGAGTTGACGGCGACAAAGCGCAGCCCCGACGCCGTACTCACTCCACCACCAATACCGCCTATCTGATCGCGGTCGTGGTCGGCGTCGTTGTTGATGATGCTGGAGCTGTAGACGAATGCGCGTGACAGGTTGCTGATACCGCCGCCGTCGGTGTACGCGTAGTTTCCGCTCAGCGTGCTGTTGACCAGAGTGATCTGCGGAATCTGTTCCGGATGCACCAGCGTAAAATAGACCTCAATGCCCCCGCCGTAGTTGGCACCATTGGAACTCATCGTGATAGCGCGAAAGTAGGCATTGCCATTTTCGCTGACAAATGCGCCGCCGCCTGCACCCACGGCAACGTTCGAGCTGATGCTGCTGTAGCTGATCGAAGAGGTGCCCGCCAGATACAGCCCTCCGCCGCTGTAGGCCGTCGCATTCGATCGAATGGTGCTGTCTTGAATGAACAACGTTCCCTCGGAAAGATTTCCAATGCCGCCTCCCGCACTCGCGGAGTAGTTGTTCTCGATGATGCAGTTGCTGAGCGTCAGAATGCCTGCGTTCATGATGCCGCCACCGACTCCTCCGACAGCACTGTCGTTCCCGTTGCGCACGGTCAACGCGCTGAGGGTTGCCTTGCGACCGACAGCAATCGAGATGGCTCGACTGGTGTTGTTGGCATCGATGACCGTGCTGATCGGGTTCGCACCCGTGATGTAAAGCTGCTGGCTGGAATCGGTCGGCGTTGTCAGGTTCAAGTCGCCCGACGCCTCTGGGTCCGTCCCGCTCGGAGCGAGCGTTAGTCGATAGATGCCAGCTGGCACATCGATCATGACCCGACCATTGGTGGACAGATGATTGGCCTGCATGATCGCCGCCCTCAGCGAACACGTATTGGCGCTGGTGTGGCACAGACCGTCGCTGGTGTTGTCGTCCGGCTGATCCGCCGTGGTGTTGACCTTAAAAGTAACGGTTTGATCCACAGCCCATGCGCAGGTTGGCGCAAGCAGGAGAATGGCCCATCCCAACAGCGAAATTCGCGCGGAGACACCGTCAAAAACCGTAAAGACGTTCATCAATTTACCTCGACGGATTCATCAAATAGATCGAAGCGATCACCTTCGACCGCATCGAGAGTGGTATCCACTTCGGCGACGATGACCCTGAGGTTCTGATCGATGGAAATCACTCGGTCTATATGGTTTGCGTCTATCACCGAATTTGCTGCGGAAACGCCTTTAGTCGAGATGACTTGACGCGCGGCGAGCCGCGTCGTGAAGTTCAGGTCTCCGTTGTCTTCCCCAGCGGACCCTGTAGCAGGTCGCGTCTGCGTGTAGGTGCCGGCAGGCAACCGAATGCGCGCAGTACCCGCTCCGCTCAGGTTATTGGCCTGCATGACGGCCGCTCGCAGCGAGCAGCTGCCGTTGGTGGCCTGACACAGACCATCGGAAACATCCTGGCCGATCTGGCCAGCCACGGTATCGACGTTGAATGTCCTGTCGGAGAAAGCGACGGACGCTATCTCAAGCGTCGCTGCCAGCAGCGGAATGTGGACGGAAGTGCGCGGGCAAAAAAACGGACGCGGCGACGCTGCTTCCCGGCAGAAGATCATGAGTCAGGCTCGAAGGGGCGTCGTCGATGGAGACGCTTGCACATGCAATAACAGGAAACGTTGTCGATTCCGGCCATCGTCATCGCACGCACGATGGAGTCGCCGCATTTCGTGCCTGGGCACCCCGGCAATCGGAGATCGGAGATCGCAACGGCGTACATCCAAAGGCAGGCTTGCGGGACGCGGAACGCAGCCCCTTGGGATTCGTTCCCGCTCATGTCCATGTTGGGGGGTGCCGCGCGTTTAGCGCGCCAAAAAGAGGACGGGTTGTTTTATGAGAGCGGAAAAATGAACGTGATACCTTTTCCGAAGACCGCGGTCAGACAACAGGGTCTCTCACTCGCACCACAGCACGGCATGCTTGAGAGTCGGATGGATGCATGGCTTGCTGTTGCTGGAAGAACTCGGTGTGGGCAGCGGTTCACCGGGTTTCCAGAGGCCGAGCTTGCTCTGAATAGTGGGCATTTCTGCGTCGATCACCGCCAGCGGATTGCCATCGTTGTAGCGAGTGGCGCTGACGTAGCGAAGTACCTGGCGGTACATCCCCGAAGACGACAGCCTGTCGACCACGATCCAGTAGCCATAAGGAGGTTTTTGCTGCGGCTCGGCCGTGATCACGCTCCCCCGAAGCGGCCCCTCAGCGATGAAACGGTTCTCCTGGTTGTTGTTGTGGCCAGTACTTTCTTCAAAGACACGTCGGAACTGATCGCGACCAGCGTCGTAACGCAGCAGCTGGGTAGAGATGATCTGGTCCCCATCTCCGGAATACAGGCTGCCGGTGACAAGCAACAGGAACGGCGCGCGCTCCGGTCCGCCTGGATAGACGACCTTGGCGGTGAGCAGATAGTGCGGTTCCCACGCATTCGGATCCTCGCCCTTTCTCGCGCGAAGCGGCGGAGTGACCGGCTCAGACAAGCAGGTTCCTGCGGAACCTTTCTTCAGGCACAGGGTGAGCGCGCCAGGCGCATCGTTGTCGCCGTAGTCCGTGACGGGCGCGCCCTCGGTCACGACCAGACGCCATGCCGCTCGGGTGTGGAACAGCTTTCCCAAGTCAAGCTGTGTGCTCTGCGGGGTTGGGCGCAGTGGTGGCGATTCGGCCTGAGTTCCTGCGGGGGCACGTGGGCTCGTCACGCCTACCACCAACGCCATCACGAGAAGAATCCGTTCGCGCACAGCTGCTCCGGGAAGTCGTCTCCTAGGGGATCGGTATGGTAGTGCAAAAAGACATTCATCCGCCGCGATCCCAAAGGGTCTTCTTGTTCGAAACGAGTCATCCTGTTGACCGGCGAATGCCGCGTTACAGGTGTGACAATCCGGCGCCTGCTGTTCGCCAGCCGTATCAAGCTGCGGCGTGCCGCTTCCAACGCTGAACGCCCAAGCGGATACAACGACCTCCTGCTCTCACCGCACGTTGATGCGCTGTTCGAGAGTCGACTGATCAACTTCGAGGACTGGCGAGTGCACGCCCATTCCTCCCTTCCGCGGAACGTGTTTGATCGCTGGCCCATCCACCCGAGCAATCCGGCAGGGGTCTCTCGCAAGCAACCGCGTGAAACCCTCGTCCATCATCGAGACCCTTTCGCGACCAGAGGCAAGGCCGCTCGCAAAAAAGTGAACCTGACCCGAATTCGCGCTTTCTTGTTTGATCCGAGTGTGTGTCGGCGGCGTGACGCGGGTTCCAAGGCGGCCCGAGGCAAAATGCAACCCGACCATTCAATTTGCGATCGCTGCGCCTTCGTGTTTGGGCGCTTTCAACGCCTATCCTTCAACGGTGTCGCGCGCATTCCTATGCGTTGCTCAACCTCTCCGGCCGCAATCAGGGCGTCGAAAGCCTGCGCGCGAACGTGGGCATGCGCTTCGCGCGCAGGCAGAAGATGCTGGAGGCAAAAGCGCACCGACCGCAAATACCTTCCTTCGCGAAATGCAGTCTGACCGCATGCCCCACCCCTCCGGTGAGAACAACGAAGGCGCCACCTTGCGGCGACGCCCGTTCTGAGAATTCGCCGCGTGCATCAAAGACCGTCGAAACCGTTGGCGAAGATCACGTCGTCGCCGCCGACATTCAGCGTGACGCCATCGAACCACGCATTCGTCGGTGCGCCGGATGCACCGTTTTCCTCGGCGACCAGGGTCACTACAATCGAACTGTCGGAAGACCAGTCCTGCTCGGCCACTGTGATGAGCGCGGGCGTCGCGGGTCTGCTCCAGCTGTTGCTGTTGGAGAGAATCTTCGTGCCGGATGCGTCGGGCACACCGTCGGTGCAAGCCTCCCCGCCGTTCTTGCGATACTCCCAATACAGTTCGGCCACGTCGCCACCCGTGACCATCGTGCCGGTGCCGTGGCCCCACCCGTTGAGCGCGTAGACACCCGGACCGGGAAGGTGCACGCACTGGACGAGCGCACCAAAGCGTGTTCCGGGAACCGCATTGGCTTGAGAAGAAATATGCACGGATCCCGAACCCGTCGCACCGCTGGCATTTCGGGTGGTATCCAGACTTGCCAGTCCGACCATCGACGTATTCCACAGACGCAGGTCGGTATCGAAATCCGAATTGAGCACGAGCGGCTGCAGCGTCGGCCGCTCTATCGCGCCGAGGTCCCGTGAGCCGTAGCCAAAATGATGATCGACGATAGGCATATCTATGTCGCGCGGCCTCGAGTAAAGATCCAAACCCTGGACTTCAGTGGGATCACTCGGCGCATCATCGACCGCCGGCGATCCGGCGCGTAGCGAGTAATCGCCATGTTCGGGATCGACGAAGCGCGGGTTACTACCGAACAGGTCGTGGAACTTGTCCACCCATGCTCCGGGAATCGTCGCCTTACCCGGTTGCCAGACGATCGAGCGCCACAGCTCACACGGGTAGGTTGCCCTGCAGTCGAGTTTCAGCACCGTGTCGCCTCCGATCGCATTGTCGGCAATCGTCGTGTTCTTCATGAGCGAGATGCTCTGCGGACCGACGACCACGATCAGGTCGTCCGATACCGTGTTGCCAGTGATCGCCACTTCATTCGTCGCGAATAGCGGGCTGTCGTCGAGACTGCACAGGAATTTTCCGGTATTGCCCCCGAGCATCATGCGATTGAAGTTTGCCGCATGGGGCGAGCCCTCGACGATACCTCCGACCGGTTGCGACGCGTCGTCTACCGCGGAGTTGTTGACGATGCCTCCGCAAGGCGCGCCGACCGGACAGTCGCTCGAGCCTGACGGGCGGTACGCGGGGATGTTGAAAATGAGTTCTTCGCCGCCGGCGATCGCAGCGCCGTGCGGGGCGGTGTTTGCGTCGATCCACGCGTACCAAGCCTGGAGAATTGTTGATCCCTGGCCGTAAACGCCACCGCCTTCGATGGTCGCGATATTGTCGCGAATGCGCATCGGTCGCGCAGGATCGGTCGTGAACAACTGCAGCTCTGCCGTGTTCGTATCCTGATCACCTCCGCGCAACGCCACGCCACCACCGTGCTGCGCGTCGTTGAGATAGATCGGGCCCAGGCTGCCGAAGCCCGAGCTGCCGAGATAAGTATAGGCCGCGCGGTTGTCGCCGCGCACGTATAGACCGCCGCCATAGCCATTGGGCGCGTGGTTGTTGGCGATGTAGCTGTCGGCCTGGACCATCGTCATTTCGGTGCCGTCGTTGACGACGCCGCCGCCGTCGAAGCGCGCGATGTTGCCGGTGATAGCCACGTCCACGCCGATCACGAGCTCGGTTTCGGTTCCTGTCCCTTCCGCATAGATGCCGCCACCGTAGCCAGCGATATTCTGCGTCACCGCTGCATGGTTGAGCTCGAGGATGCCGTTGCCCTTGAAGTAGACGCCGCCGCCCTTGCCGCTGCCGTCTTCGTCACCGTGCTGGATCGTCAGGTATGACAACTGCACGAGCCCGCCGGTATTCACCGTGATGCGGAACACCGGATCGGTGATGCCACCGGCGCCGTCGATGATGCCGTGGCTGCCATCGCTCGCAAGCTGCGAGCAGTCGGCGAAGCCGCCGACGATGGCGAGCTGCTGGCCGGTGGTGAAGGCGATCGCCTGCGCGGTGTAGTTCTGATTGGAAGCGACCTGGATCGTGTCCGCGCCGGGATGCGCCTCCGCGGAGGAAATCGCGGCTGCGATCGTGGTGTGCGTGCAAGCGCCGTCAGCACCGACGGTGTAGAGGGCCGCATGCGCCGTCGCGAACGACAGGATCAACACCCATGGAACGAAAACGTAGCGAGTGAACATGAGATCGGCCCCTGGATGCCTTGCTGGCTATCCGGGTAACGACATTCCTGCGCCAGAACTGCCATGCAACCGGCACAGGCGCACCGTCATGCCGCGGCTGCCCTCTGCGAGTAGCGCGAGTTCGGACAACACAGGAGGGATCGGGCGGCTGCGCCTGCGTGCCGATGCGTACCGATGCGCGCGCATCGAGAACTATTGCTTCGGCCCGAAGGGTGTGCACGCCCGTTCGTTCAATTTTCCTCCTGCTTCAAGGGCCGTCGAAGCCGTTGGCGAAGATCACGTCGTCGCCGCCGACACTGAGCGTGATGCCGTCGAACCATGCGTTCGTCGGTGCGCCGGATGGGCCGTTTTCCTCGGCGACCAACGTCACCGCAATCGAACTGGTGTAGGTAAAGTCCTGTGCGGTCACTTCGATGAAAGCGGGCGTCGCAGGTTTGCTCCAGTTGTTGCTGCTGGAGAGAATCTTCGTGCCGGATGCGTCGGCTGCGCCGTTGGTGCACCCCTCTCCGCCGCTCTTGCGATATTCCCAATACAGTTCAGCAATGTCGCCCCCTGTGACCGCCGTGCCGGTGCCGTGGCCCCAGCCGTTGAGCGCGTAGATGCCTGGACCGGGAAGGTGCACGCACTGGACGAGGGCGCCGAAGCGCGTTCCGGGAACGGCATTGGCTGGCGAAGAAATATGCACCGAGCCCGAACCCGCCGCGCCGCTGATGTTGCGGGTGGGATCGCGGGTCGTCAAACCGGCAATCGCCTCGCTCCACAGCCGCAGGTCGGTGTCGAAATCGGAATTGAGCACGAGCGGTTGCAGCGTCTGCCGCTCGATCGCGCCGAGGTCGCGCACGCCATGATAGTTTGAGAGGATTGGGAGGTCGACGTCGCGCGGGTTGCCATACAAGTCGGTCGAGTCGCCGGCGACGTTCCCGCTGTAGTCGACGGCAGGCGATCCGGCGATCAGCGAGTAGTCGCCGTTCGCAGGGTCTACAAAGCGCGGATCCCGCACGGTGACGTACGGCGTGTTGCCGCCGTCGACCGACGTACGCTCGCTGACCATGAGGTCAAGCAGGTCGAGCGGCGGCCCGCCGGTGAGGTCCAGCGTCGTCTTGCCCGGTTGCCAAATGATCGAGCGATACAACTGGTCGGCGTGCGCATACGCGTTGCCAAAGCGCATCACCGTGCTGGCGCCGACCGCGTTGCCGGCGATCGTTGTGTTTTGCAGCGAGATCGCCCCGTTGTCCCCGGCTGAAATCAGGTTGCTCGACGTCGTGTTGCCGGTGATCGCGACATGATGCGTTTCGAACGCCTGCGCGCCATCTCCGCCATCGCCACGGAACAGGTACTGGCCGGAATTGCCCTCGAACGTGATGCGATAGAAACGCGTGAAGCCGTACGCGCTGACCTGAACGATACCGCCAGTTGGTTGCGATGCGTCGTCGATCCCGGTATTTCCGTTAATGCCGCCGCACGGCTTGCCGACAGGGCAGTCGATCGAACCCAACGGTCTGTTGGCGGGACCATTGAAGACAACGCCGTCGGAGATTCCATCGGAATTCCGAACCGCGATCGCAGCGCCCGCGGGTGCGATGTTGTCTTCGATATAGACAAACCACGCCACGAGGTCTGCCCTCGCGAACTCGTCACCCCCGATGCCAAGGTAGACGCCGCCGCCATCGACGCTCGCGCTGTTCCCCTTGATTCGCATGGGTCGCGCCGGATCGGTCGAGAACACCTGCAACTGGGCGATGTCGTTGCTTCCCAATACTGCGACACCACCGCCCCGGCGTGCAGAGTTGAGATAGATCGCGCCCGCGCGTCCAAAGCCGGTGCTGCCGAGATACGTATAGGCCTTTCTGCTCGCGGACGTCACGAGCAGTCCACCGCCGTTGCCGCCGATCCACTCGTTCAAGGGTGGCGTCAGGACGCCCTGCGCTTCGTTGTTGGCGATGTAGCTGTCGGGCTGGGTCATCGTCATCTCGGTACCGTCGTTGACGACGCCACCACCGTTGTAACGCGCGGTATTGCCGACGATCGCGACATCCTCGCCGATAACGAGCTCGGTCTCGGTTCCGGTGCCTTCCGCATAGATACCGCCGCCGTAGCCGGCAATGTTCTGCGTCACCGTTGCATGATCGAGCTCGAGGATGCCGTTGCCCTTGACGTAGATGCCACCGCCCTTGCCGCTGCCGTCTTCGTCGCCGTGCTGGATCGTCAGGTACGAAAGCTTCACCAGCCCGCCGGTGGGCACCGTGATGCGGAACACGGGATCGGTGATGCCACCGGCGCCGTCGATGACCGTGTGGCTGCTATCGCTGGCAGCCTGCGAGCAGTCGGCGAAGCCGCCAACGAGATCCAGCGGCTGGCTGGCCGAGAAAACAACCGCCTGTGCGGTGTAGACCTGGTTGGAGGCAATGTTGATCGTGTCAGGCCCCGGATGGGCCTCCGCCGCAGCTGCTGCAGCGGCGATCGTGGTGTGCGTGCAGGCGCCGTCGGCGCCGACGGTGTAGACGGCCGCGCGGGCCGATGCGATGGACAAGATCGACGCGAGAAGGATAAAACCGAACTGTGAAAACATGGCGGTGCTCCCGGAAAGCCGTGCTGGCGATTCCGGGTAACGCTGTTGCATCGCTTCAGCTGCCATGAAACTCCACCGCTTCCGGCGGGCGGTCAGCGAATTCGTTCCTTGCGCTCACGGCTTCCCGCTGACGACTACGCGCCTTTGGTGCTACGTGCGGACTTCGGGGACGGCAGGATTCGAGATCATGAATCACGCCGAGAGGAGGCTTCTACGGCGCGGAGAGGAAGTCGCCGCAGGTGCCCGCGTCGCGCGCGGCGCGAATCGCCGCTGCATGCAGCGGATGCGGAGCGGTGAGCGGCCGCCCGCTCAACACGAGCGCGTGATGTGCGCCGTCGCGCGCGGTTCCGCAACGGCCCGCTCGAGCGTCCGCCACCGCAAGCCAGAGACGTGCGGCGAGAAGGTAGGGCTGCGCCTCGGCGACCGGTTCGCCAGCATGCGCGATCGCGCTGCGCAAGCGCTGCGCCGCCTCGCCGAAGCGGCCCGCATCGAGATCGATGCGCGCGAGCGCGGTCTGCGCCGGCAGCAGCAGCGGATTCCAGCGATAAGTGTCCTGGTCGAGTACCTCGCGCGCCGCAGAGACGGTGTCTCCTGTGCAGCCGGCCGCATCGCTTGCCTCCGCACAAGCGCGAGCGAGCAGAGCCAATCCATAACCGCGCAGGTAGTGAGGATAGGCTTGCCCATGACGCTCGACGCCGCGCGCCAGAAAACCTGCCGCGGCCTTGGCATCGCCTTCGACGAGGGAGAGCTCGCCGCGCGCGATATCGGCACGACCCTGCCACGGCAACGGCGCGTCAATGAGCAGCGTCGCGGAGCTTTCGAGGGCAACATGTGCCGCTGCGAGATCGCCGGACTGCAGGCGCTCCAATCCTGCCAGCCATTGCATGCGCCCGCTGGTTGCGTTGGCGCCGGTGCGCGCAAGATCGAGCGCATGTGCGCAGACGCCCTGCGCCAGCGGAGAGCCTGTCGCGAGTTCGACAAGGCAGTGGTACTGGATGACGCTCAAGTGGCTGGCAGAAGCCTTGCCGCCCGCATCGATTTCGTCGAACACCGCGAGCGCGTCGCGCAAGTGGTTTCGAGCCGGACCAAGCTCTCCGCCCATCATCTCGACGTCGCCGAGCGCCGCGAGGGAACTCGCCGCACGAACGCTGCGCGCACTCCCACGCGCGACGCGACCGGCATAGGCGCGCCGGTAGGCGACCGCCGCTTCGGCGAACCGCGCTGTGCCGGACAGCGCATAAGCCAGGTTCGCGTAACCACCGTCCGCCTCGCCGCTTTCTTCGCCGTAGCTCAGGATGCGCGCGTCAAGCGCCGCACGCTCATGCACGAGTGCCCGCGCCGGATCGCCGCGGTCGTTGCAGACGGCGGCAAGCCCGTCCTCGACGCGAATCCAGGAGTCGCCACGAGCGCGCGCGGCGTCGAGCCGGCGCTCCGCTTCCTCGAGTAGCGTCGCGGCTGCCGCATGGTCTTCCCCACGCAGCGCGGCGACGCCGCGCGCAACCGCCGCGTCGAGTGCGAGCGGATCAGCGCTGCCGAACGCGGCATCTGCGAGCTCGCCAGCGCGGTTGGCGAGTGCCTGCATGCGTTCGGGTTCATTGAGATAGTCGTACAGTCGCGAAAACATCAGCAGCAAATCGACGCGCTCGGCCGAACCGAGCGCATCGTCGCTCTCAATGCGTTGTGCACCCTGGTCGACGAGATCGCGCAGACTCGGTTGCTGGCCGCTCGCAAGGCCGGTCCGGATCGGCTGGAACATACTCTCCACGAAGCCGCGAACGGTATTCGCGCGTGCGGCCTCGCGAT
>JBDSNK010000223.1:0-3969 GCA_039915385.1 Dokdonella sp. | reverse complement strand
TTGAAGCCGTGCGCGAACAGCAGCGCTGCGCCGGGTTTGATATGGGGTTCGATCGCATCGCGATACAGCGCCGGTTGCACCATGTCCGGCGTGAGCACGGCGACAAGGTCCGCACCACGCACGGCGTCGGCGGGTTCAACGACCGTGAAGCCGTCGGCCGCGGCGCGCACGGACGTCGGTCCGCCCTTGCGCAGACCGACCACGACATCGAGGCCGGAGTCCTTGAGGTTGAGTGCGTGCGCGCGACCCTGGCTGCCATAGCCAAGAACGGCGATGCGGGCCTGACTCAGGGTGGTGTTCGTTGCTGGCTGGCTCATGCGGTAACTCCTTCGTTGGATTCTGCGTGAATGTGTATGGACGTCTGGACGGCTGTTTGTGGCTGCGTGATAGCGCCGTCGGAAGCGGAGCTGACGAGATAGGCGTACTTGGCGAGTGCGCCATGCGTGACCTTGGGTGGCGATGGATGCCAGCCGGCGCGGCGAGCGTCGAGGTCGGCCGTCGTGCGCAACTCGCGCTGGTCGCCATCGATGACGATGCGGTCGCCCTCGCGCAGCAAGGCGATGGGTCCGCCGCGCGCGGCTTCCGGCGCGATATGACCGACCATGAAACCGTGCGTTGCGCCGGAGAAACGACCGTCGGTAATCAGGGCGACATCACCGCCAAGTCCGCGTCCGATCAATGCGGCCGTGACGCCGAGCATTTCGCGCATGCCGGGGCCGCCGGCTGGACCTTCGTTGCGAATCACAATCACGTCGCCGGCGTGGATGCGGTCGCCCTGCACGGCGGCGAAGGCTTCTTCCTCGCTCTCGAACACGCGCGCGCGCCCTTCGAAATGGCTGCCGTCCTTGCCGGCAAGCTTGAGGATGCATCCCTCCGGCGCGAGATTGCCGTAGAGAATCGAATAGCCACCGCGTGGCTTCAGCGGCGCGCTGACCGGATGCACGACATCCTGTGCGTCGGTGCGAGGAGCTGCAGATGCTTCTTCGAACAGACTGCGGCCGGTGACCGTCGGTGCGTCATCGAGCATGCCGGCTGCGATCAGTTCCTGTGCGACGCGTGCGCAGCCGCCGGCGCCGAACAATTCGACCGCGGTGTAGCGACCGCCCGGCAGCAAGTCGGCGATGACCGGCGTGTATTTCGACGCGGGCTCGAAGTCTTCCAGCGTCCACTCGACGCCGGCTTCACGCGCGATCGCGAGCAGATGCAGCACCGCGTTGGTCGATCCGGCGGTCGCCGCAACCATGCGCGCCGCGTTGCGGAACGAGGTGCGCGTGAGCATTTCGCGCGGCGTGCGCTGCTCACGCAGGCATTCCATCACGAGCTCGCCGCAGCGGCGTGCGGCTGCGAGCTTGGCTGGGTGTGTCGCCGGAATGTCGTTGAATCCAAGCGGCGACAAGCCGAGCGTCGACAGCACCATCGCCATCGTGTTCGCGGTGAACTGGCCACCGCATGCGCCGGCACCCGGGCACGCGGCGCGTTCGACCGACGTCAGCTCGGCGCCGCTGATCTTGCCGGCGCCATGTGCACCAACTGCTTCGAATACCTGCTGGATCGTGATCGGATGATCGTTGTGCGTGCCGTGCGCGATGGTGCCTCCGTACAGCGCGACGCCGGGAACATTGAGCCGCGCCAGCGCCATCGCAGCGGCAGGGATCGTCTTGTCGCAACCACACAGCACGACCATCGCATCAAGGCAGTGACCGTCGACCGCGAGCTCGATCGAATCGGTGATCACTTCGCGGCTGATCAATGAAGAGCGCATGCCGGGCGTACCCATCGCGATGCCGTCAGTGACCGCGATCGTGTTGAACTCGATCGGCGTGCCGCCCGCCGCGCGTATGCCTTCGGCGGTTGCGTTCGCGAGATCGCGCAGGTTGAGATTGCAAGGGCTGACGTTGGACCAGGTGTGTACGACCGCGATCAGCGGTTTGGCGATGTCGGCATCATTGAGGCCCGTCGCGCGCAGCATCGCGCGAGCGGGCGCACGGTCGGGGCCAGTTTTGATCAGGTCACTGCGCATGGGATTCCGAAATGGTTGGTGGAGTCGAAGGGGATGCGTCCGTGTCTGTGTTCATCCGCTAGCCCGCCCCCAACGCAGAAACGCCGCAGTGGCATACGCCTGGTCGTCGATCGCCGCGAGCACTGAATCGAGCACGGCTTGTGTGCCGGCGGTACCGCCGAGATCGCGGGTGTGCGGTCCATGCTTCAGCACGTGGTCGATCGCCGATTCGATCGCGACCGCTTCCGCTTCCAGCCCCAGCGAATGGCGCAGCAGGAGTGCTGCAGAAAGAATCGCGCCGACCGGGTTGGCGATGCCCTGGCCTGCGATATCCGGCGCCGAACCGTGGATCGGCTCGTACAGTCCAGCGCGGCTGTCGCCGAGCGACGCTGACGGCAGCAGGCCGAGGGAACCCGCGAGTGCGGCGGCTTCGTCGGTGAGGATGTCGCCGAACAGGTTCTCGGTGACGACGACGTCGTAACTCGACGGCTGCGTCAGCAACAGCATCGCCATCGAGTCGACAAGCTGGTGTTCGACTTTCACGTCGGGATAGTCCGCGGCAACGCGCTGCACCGTGCTGCGCCACAGGCGTGACGTCTCCAGCACGTTCGCCTTGTCGACCGAGGTCAGAAGTTTGCGGCGGCCGCGCGCGAGCACGAATGCACGGCGTACCACGCGCTCGATTTCGGTGACGCTGTATTTGCATTCATCGGTCGCGACGGTTTCGTTGCGCGTCTTCGCGCCGAAGTAGGCGCCACCGGTCAGCTCGCGCACGAACATGATGTCGACGCCCTTGAGCTTTTCGTTCTTCAGCGGCGACAACTTCGCCAACGCGGAATGCACTTGCAGCGGACGCAGGTTCGCGTACACACCGAGCGCGGCGCGCAGAGCGAGCAGGCCTTGCTCGGGTCGCACCGCAGCATTCGGATCGGACCACTTCGGTCCACCGACGGCGCCGAGCAAGACGGCATCTGCGTTCTGGCAAGCAGCCAGCGTCGTTGCGGGCAAAGGTTCACCGCAGGCGTCGATTGCACAGCCGCCAATCAGGTATTCGTCGAACTCGAACGTATGGCCATGCTGATCCGCGATGACCAGCAGCACGGCGACTGCGGCAGCGGTGACTTCGGGGCCGACGCCGTCGCCGGGCAGGGTAGTGATGCGCGCCTTCATGCGGCTTGCTCCTGTGTTTGCTGTTCGTAACGGCCGATCGCGTCTGCGTGCTGCAGCAGAAATCCGAGCTGGTCCACGCCGTTGAGCAGGCAATGGCGCGCGAACGCTTCGAGCTCGAAACCGATGCGGCCGCCGTCCGGCAGTTGGATCGTCTGTTCGCGCACATCGATCGCAAGCTCCAGGCCCGGGTGCGCGAGGAGCCAGCGGTGCTCGGCCTCGTCGATGACGATCGCGAGCAGGCCGTTCTTCAGCGCGTTGTTGCGGAAGATGTCGGCGATTTCGCTGCACAGCACGGCTTCGATGCCGTAGTCGAGCAAGGCCCAGGGCGCGTGTTCGCGCGAAGAGCCGCAACCGAAGTTGCGACCGGCGACGAGGATCGAGCATTGCTGTGCCTGCGCCTGATTCAGCGGAAACGCCGGGTTGTCGCTGCCGTCGGCGTTGTAACGCCAGTCGTGAAAGCACAGCTTGCCCAGTCCGTTGCGTTCGGTCGTGGTGAGGAATCGCGCCGGGATGATGCGGTCGGTGTCGATGTTTTCGTCGACAAGCACGGCGCTGCGCGAATGGACGCGGGTGACGGATTTCATGCGGCTTGCTCCTGTTGGGCGTCAGCGAGATAGTTGCGCGGGTCGGCGATGACGCCGGCGACCGCTGACGCAGCCGCAGTTGCGGGACTCGCGAGCACCGTGCGCGCGCCCTTGCCCTGGCGGCCTTCGAAGTTGCGGTTCGATGTGCTCACGACGAGTTGACCAGGCTGCGCGAGATCGCCGTTCATCGCGATGCACATCGAGCAGCCCGACTCG
>JBDSNK010000211.1:0-8260 GCA_039915385.1 Dokdonella sp. | reverse complement strand
GGGAATAGCTCAGTTGGTAGAGCACGACCTTGCCAAGGTCGGGGTCGCGAGTTCGAGTCTCGTTTCCCGCTCCAGATTGCAGACGAAACCTCGGTCCGCCGAGGTTTTGTTTTTTCTGCAGATCGTTGGGAGTTCGTCCGGAAGGTGAATCACGAACACGCCAGGGACTTGGCGCAGCAAAACAAACAGTCACCGGCCTGGTGGCAGAGTGGTCATGCAGCGGCCTGCAAAGCCGCGTACGCCGGTTCGATTCCGACCCAGGCCTCCACAACACGGATCATCGATCCGTTGCAGCGCGATGGCCCTGCTGCGGCCGAATCGTTACCATCGGATCGCTGGCGTGAGTTTACGCATCAATGCGACGCCCGGATGGCGAAATCGGTAGACGCAAGAGACTTAAAATCTCTCATCCTTCGGGGTATGCCGGTTCGAGTCCGGCTCCGGGCACCAAGCGTCGGCGCCTCTACTTTGCTTGCGTGCGTTGCGCCGCAAGCGCGAATGCGCCACCGGCCATCAGCCGGCGGCGCAAAATGCCTATCAGGCTGCCGCGTCTTTCAATTTCTTCAGCGGGCGCACCTTCACCTTGACGGAGGCCGGCTTGGCAGCGAACCAGCGTTCTTCCTTGGTGAACGGATCGACACCCTTGCGCTTCGGCTTGGCCGCGACCGCGATCGACGTGATCTTGAGCAGACCCGGCAGGGTGAACTGACCGATGCCTTTCTTGTGCACCGAGTTCGCGATCGTCTGTTCGAGCGCTTCGAGCACGGCGCGCACCGTCTTCGGTTCGGCGCCGCTATGCGACGACAGGTGGCTCACGAGCGAGGACTTGGACAACGCCTCGGTCAGAGGCTTCATCTTGGCCGGGGCGGCAGCGGCCGGTTTCTTGGGGGCGCTCTTTGCAGCAGATTTCTTCATGGCCATGAACAATTGGCTCCTGGAGTTGGGGTAGTGGCTATCGTCTTGCGCAACACAGTGATCTGCGCCGCACAGGCCTAGCGTATCCGGTTTGATGCGCGATGGCTGCGGTTTTGACGCGAAAAAACCGGCTTTTCAGCACTATTTTCCGTTTCGTAGCGCGCACGGACGTTACGCACTGCACAACGGAGGCACTTGGCGGGCTATTTCCGTCCTGCTGCCGTGTCCTCCTACACGCACCAATGGGTCTGTCAAGCGGACTGTGTAACTGGCAACGACAAAGGGCATGCAACGGAACGCGCGCGTCGCCGAACATCAGCTGGAAGCGCTGCAACGCGGTCGCCCAGTGCGATCCGAACTCAGAGTCACTCCATTTCACTTGCAAAACGTCTTTCAGAAATGCATCCCAGATGAACGTATTTTCATGCCGAACAATGGAATCAAATCCCGGAGAGGCGAAGAATCGTCTCTCCAGGATTTCACCACGATGGCGAGCACAGCTATTGTGATTCGTTGTCGCTCAATACGAATGACAACTCATCCGATTTCCACGTTGAATCAACAGGTTCCTACTAAGCGGCCTGTTCCATCGGCGAGCTAATTACGGCACCGCAGACGGCGCGCTGGGTGCGTTCGTCCAGCGGCAGTCGAAACGCAACGCTCATGACTTTGCCGATCCTCTGTGCGCGGCCGAGACGCTCGACCGTGAATCCAAGTTGGCGCAGCATGCGTTCCACCGCGGCACTTGTGACGCCGACGAAGGCGTCAAGTCCTTGCTCCACGCCGAAACGCAACATGGCGCGCAACATTTCTGCGGGCAACGTGCTGAAACCGTAGGTACCACCAGCGTGTTCTGTAGCCACAGCGAAGCGGCTGATCTCCCAGACTCGCGGATCCACAGGCGCCATCGCACCGTCGAGCAACATCGGAAATACGTCGCGAAGCATGTATGGGCCGGTAGTTGGCAAGAGGCGCCAGCAGCCGATTGCATCGCTGCCTGCTTCGTTGCGCGCGACCAGGTAGTGCGGACCGATCAGGTCGTACCAATCGTGCTCGCGACCGCGTTCGCTGCGAACCTGCCAGCCGAGGCGATCGTGGAAGACTTCATGACGCAGGCGAAACATGCTGTCGAGCAGAGCGGCGTTGAGTTGGCCTTGGCCAGCGCGATCAATTATCAGTTGGTTCATGTCGGTCTCCTCCGCGGAATTGCGGCGAGCCAACAAATGCACGCACTGCAACAAATTACAGCTGCAATTCCTTACAGGGACCCCGAGAACGAAATGAGAGTTAGGGGGTAATCAAACCTGCCACGATTGCGCGAGCAATCGCCGCCTGACGACCACTCACACCCAGTTTGTGCGTCGCATTCTGCAAGTGGAATACGACGGTGCGTTCCGCGACGCTGAGGAGACGACCGATTTCCCAACTGGTTTTGCCGGCAGCTACCCAATGCAGGCATTCGATTTCACGCGCCGTCAGATGCGCCGTTGAGGGGGGGCTAACGCCGGGTGCAAAACGTCGACCGACGTCGTGGATGCAATGGGCGAGTAGATGCAGATGCGGGACGAGTTGTTGCAAGTCCACCAGCGACATCGGCATTTTCGCTGCGAAAGACATCAGTCCCCAACGACAGCCGAGGCCATGGACGGGAATCGATATCCCGGAATCCAACCCGAACTCACGCGCCTCGTTGAACATGCGCCACACAGAGCGACTGCGCTTGTCGGTGCCCGACGGTGGCGTGCTCGTCGAGGGCCAAAGGAGCGGGGTGGAATGCGCTTGGCAATGGGCAATAACCGGATCCAGACGCAGGTATTCGCTCACGAAATAGTGATCGACCCACTCCGACGGATATCCACCCAGCATGTACTGCTGCTTGCGATCGTCTATGACCGGAAGGTCAAGGCCGTACATCCAATGTTCGAAGCCGAGCTTGCCCGCCAGTCCGGATATGGTCGACGCAAGCTGTTCGGGCGTTTCGCAAAGCTGAAGCAACTCGATATTTGCAATAGCGCTGGACATGACTAAGCGCTTCTTGCCAATTTGGCTGCTTTCACGCAGCAGATGTAGCGAACACCAGGAAGTTCCCCAACAAATACCCGAGGCAATACCTGTCTCGCGTTTGACGCATCCACTAACTGTTTCATGCCTTCCCCTGAACACCAGCAACCGCTGTTCTCGCAGGGATAGGGTCAATGATCAAGCGTACGGATAGTTAGCGCCGCTTTAGTGCTGTGCCTCGGGCGGCCGCCAATTCCTGCACGAGTGAGACCAGCAAGTCGCGCGTGCGGGGGCGCATGGCGCGCAGGCATGCAAGCACGGTCTCTTCGACGGGGGTTTGCGCGAAAACGTCAAGTACGACTGCGGGTGACTCGGTCGGATTCGATGTTTTTTTCGAAGGCCGCGCGCCACTTCCGGTCACCAGCCAATCCAGGGTGACATTCATCGCGGCTGCGATGCGCACCAGATGAGTGAGTCCTGGCTGTGTTCCGCGCGGATTTTCCCACTGCGCAACCGCGCTTGGGGTAACGCCTGCTTGCTCGGACAATTCGGCCTGTGAGAGGCCGGTTCGCTGCCTTGCGAGGCGTATGCGGTCAGCCAGCATCGAGGGTCCGTGATTAGGCTGGCTTTGTTTTTTCATTTAGGTGCGCTTATTAGTTAGCTTGCCTTTATGCATTGAGGCCGTTCGTTTGCGCCTGATTGATCTCCGCGCCCATTCGCAAGCGCTTGTTTCACGTGTCGAAAAATCACAGGCAGCAGGCTTCCGTATTGCAGGACAAGCGTGATTCGCGCCGAAAAAAACCGTTTAAAAGCAATAAGATGTGGCGGAGAGAGTGGGATTCGAACCCACGGCAGGCTTGCACCTGCGGCAGTTTTCAAGACTGCTGCCTTAAACCGCTCGGCCATCTCTCCGTTGTCTGTTGTCATGACACGCGACTGTTCAGGCTCGTTGATATTGCGAGCCCTGACGCCGTCGGATTTTACTACACGGCGCGCGCCGCGAGCTGCAAAACTGCGCTATCGTCTTTGTGCATTGATGCGAATCAATCAAGGGACAGGTTGCGCATGATCAGTGTTGTACTCGTAGACGATCACGAACTCGTGCGGACCGGCTTTCGCATGATCCTTTCGCAGCAAGCCGGCATAGAAGTAGTCGGCGAAGCAGCGGACGGTGAGCAGGGGCTTGCCTTGATTCGGCGCTGCAAACCTGATGTGGCGTTGGTCGACGTCCACATGCCGCATCTGAGCGGCATTGAGCTCACGGACCGCGTGCGCAAACACAAGCTCGAGACGCGGGTGGTCATCCTGACCGTGGTCAGTGAGGCTCCATTCCCGCGCCGGCTGATTGAAGCCGGTGCGAGTGGCTACCTCACCAAGGGCTGCGCAGCGGACGAACTGGTGCGGGCTGTTCGGCAGGTCGCAGATGGTCGACGCTACCTGGCCCCTGACGTCGCCGAGCTACTCGCGCTCAATGCGCTCGACGGGCGTGCCGACTCGCCCTTCGAGGTGTTGTCCGCGCGCGAGCTGGACGTCGCGCTGATGCTCGCGCAAGGCCAGGACATGCAATACATCGCAAGACAGCTGAAGCTCAGCGCGAAAACCGTTGCTACCTACAAATATCGCCTGTTCGACAAACTTGGTATCAACAATCCTGTCGCGCTGTCGCATCTGGCGCATATGCACGGTGTGCTCGACGACCGCGCTCGAGCATTGCTCGCTGGTTGAGCCTGCGCAATTCGCGCGCAGGCTCGACAAAGCGCCCTAGTCTGTCTTCGGTTCGTCGCCCTCTGACGGCAGTGGTGCGGTGCCTTGAACAGGTTGTGGCTTGACTATCGGCATCAATGTCGATGCATCTTCGGTGGGCGAAGTTGCCAGCGTCACAGGGTGCGACAGCGGCAAATCGAGCGTCTGACCGCGATCCGGCGCCAAGGGAACTGTTGGCAACGTATTTGCCGAAGACACCGGTTCGCTGACCATCGCCGGGGTAGGTCTCACCGGCGCGAGCGAAGACGTGATGGGGCTCGCTGGCATCGGATGCGACTCCGGCGGGGACGCTGGCAGCTTGATGCTCGCAGGCGGCTGCACGGACATGGGGGCCGGTATTGCTGGCGTTGGGCTCTCCTGGAATGGCGTTTGCGTTGCTGCCTGCTCAACCGGACGTGCATCCGAAATTATTGTCGGCGCAGCGGAAGGTTCAACCATTGAGGGTGCTGCAACCTGGACGACGTGGTGAACTTCGATCGGCATCGCGGCCGGCTGAGGCGCCCGTGGCTCGACTTGCACAGGAGTTTGCGCGTCCACCGCGCGTGTTTCAGACGTCTGCGAGACCTCCGATTCTTCTCGCACGGGCGCCTTCGCGGCAGGCCGCGTTGATGGTTCTGCAGGCGAAGTTTCCATGCGCTGCTCACCCAGGAACTGCGACAGCGACGGCGCCTGTGGGCTTCGCTGTACCGAAGCCAGGCGCGTCTCCGAGAAAGGAGCTGACGCCGATGCGTTCGGTGCGGAACTGGCGATCACGGCGCTTGAAACCGGTGCTTCTGGTCGCGGTGGAAGGGCCGCCCGAGGCGCCTCAGCGCTCGCTCCGGCATCGCGCGTTGCCGATGGCTCGGTGCCTTCGTCTTCGTCGTCGAAATCCGTCGAGACGTCCGTCGCGTTCGACGCATTGGCGTTGCCGTCGTCGGCTGGGCCGTCCTTGCGGCGGCGACGGCCGCCCCGGCGGCCACGACGACGCGACCGCAATTCATCACGTGGGGCATCGCCATCTGCCGTGTTTTCAACTGGCGCAACGGCGACGATGACCGCAGCGATGGTTTCAGGCGCTGGCGCCGCAGAAACGGTCGACGGGATTAGCTCTTCTGATACGGGTGCGGGTGCTTGCAAGTTTACGCGCGGCTCGGCATTCGCACGAGGCTGACCGCTCTGACGCTGGTCAACCACAGCGGATTGTTCACCACTGTTCCGTCCCTGGCCCCGTTCGTCACGGCGACCCCCGCGACCTGATTGCTGTTTCTGGTTCTGGGCGCCACGTTCGCCAGCAGGACGACCATCACGGCGAGGCTCGCGTTGGCCTTGCGGCGCGGCAGGACCATCCTGGCGCGCGCGTTGTTGTTGTCCCTGCCGGTTATTGGTCGGTTGCGTCCCTCGCGCGCCTTGCGCGCCGCGCGATGGCTGCTGCGGCCGTGTGGGCTGCGCAGATTTGACCACAGTCGGTTGCGCCTGTGTCGCACTATCGCTGCCGAACCAGCTCGCTATGCGCGCCATCAAACCGCGACGCACAACAGCTACCGGCGCGGCGGGTGAAACTGCTGCCGAAGCTGCAGGTGCCATCGAATCAGGGCGCTCCGGTGCGGGTGTCGAGCGCACCAAGCCCGAAACAGCGGGTTGCTCCGGTTCTTCGCTCGGACGCAACATCTGCGGCAGGGCAGTCGGCGCAACGGGCGTCGTACGCTGGTAACTCGGCCTGACTTCCTCACCGATATCAGCAGCGCGCAGGCGCTGGATTTCCAGATGGGGTGTTTCCAGCTTTTCGTCGGCAACGACAATGACGTTGACGTCATGGCGCGCTTCTATCTCGGTGAGCTGGCGGCGCTTTTCGTTGAGCAGGAAATTTGCCACCGTCGGCGGTGCCTGCACCAGCACTTGGCCAGTGCTGTCCTTCATCGCATGTTCTTCGACCAGGCGCAGGGCGGACAACGACAGCGACTCGACGCCGCGGATGCGGCCGTGGCCTTCGCAGCGCGGGCACACGATCTGGGTTGCTTCACCGAGACTCGGGCGCAGGCGCTGGCGCGACATTTCAAGCAGGCCAAAGCGAGAGATGCGGCCGATCTGCACGCGCGCGCGATCCAGTTTGAGCGCGTCCTTCAGCTTTTCTTCCACGTCGCGCTGGTGGCGCGGCGAATCCATGTCGATGAAGTCGATGACGATCAGGCCGCCGGCGTCGCGAATGCGCGCCTGGCGAGCGATCTCGACGGCCGCTTCGCAATTCGTGTTGAACGCGGTTTCTTCGATATCGCTGCCCTTGGTCGCCTTCGACGAGTTGATGTCGATCGAGGTCAGCGCTTCGGTCTGGTCGATCACGATCGAGCCCCCGGAAGGCAGGCGCACCGTGCGCTCGAAAGCATTTTCGATCTGGGTCTCGATCTGGAAGCGCGAGAACAGCGGGGTGGTGTCGGTGTAAAGCTTCAGCTTGCGCAAGTTGTTCGGCATCACCTGCTGCACGAACTCGCGTGCATCGTTGTAGAGCTCCTCGTGGTCGATGAGGATCTCGCCAATGTCGTTGCGCAGGTAATCACGCAGCGCGCGGATAATCAGCTTGGATTCCTGGTAGATCAGAAACGGCGCGTGACGCGCCTGGGCGGCTTCGGAAATCGCCTTCCACAATTGAAGCAGGTAGTCGAGATCCCACTGCAGCTCCTCGGCGTCGCGGCCGAGGCCGGCGGTCCGCACGATCAGACCCATGTCATCAGGGACCTGCAGGTGATCGAGCGCTTCCTTGATATTCGCGCGATCCTCGCCCTCGATGCGGCGCGAGACTCCGCCCGCTTTCGGGTTGTTGGGCATCAACACCATGTAGCGGCCGGCGAGGCTGATGAATGTGGTCAGGGCTGCGCCCTTGTTGCCGCGCTCTTCCTTCTCGACCTGAACAACCAGTTCCTGGCCTTCCTTGAGCAATTCGCGGATGCCGGCTTTGTTCGGATTGACACCCGGCGCGAAGTACAGCTCGGAGATTTCCTTCAACGGCAGGAAACCGTGGCGGTCGGCGCCGTAGTCGACAAAACACGCTTCGAGCGACTGCTCTACACGCGTAATGCGAGCCTTGTAAATGTTGGCTTTTTTCTGTTCTTTGGACGGTATTTCGATATCGAGGTCGTAAAGGTTCTGTCCGTCCACGATCGCGACGCGCAACTCTTCCCGCTGAGTCGCGTTGATCAACATGCGTTTCATTGTCGTTTTCCTGTGTCGGCGCTCGACTGTCGTCGGCGCTGCGCGAAGGAGTCTGTCGGACTCCTGGCGCTGCGCGATGCCCACGTTTCATGGGCCGACGGCGGCAGGTGCGCCTGGGTTTCCAACCGGCGCTTCCGCACGCCGGCACTTATTGGGTTGCTGCATCCCCGCGAACCCGCACCGTCCTTCCGACGACGAGCAATTCGCGACCTGAGCCATTACGATGCACTCTCGTTCCTGAGCGCCTCTCCTACGGAGATATCGGCGGCACAGAGCGCGAAAGGACGCGATGGACGGGTGCGTCTTAGGCTGTTCCGGACTCCCGCGGATGGGGTCCGAAACGACGCGACACGCCAGTTGAGCATATCAGTTCCCGGACGATTTTTTCAATGAAGAC
>JBDSNK010000200.1:0-4627 GCA_039915385.1 Dokdonella sp. | reverse complement strand
TCGGCGATAGCCTCACCGGATCCTCCGAGTTCCGTCGGGAAGTCCTTGAGCTTGGGTAGCCCGTCCTTCATCCGCAGCACTGTTTCCGCATAGTTCACGTGAACACCCGGCGCGAACGTGACCGCGGGTATCGTCGCGGCGTACACGTCGGTCACTCCAAACGTCGGATGGTGGGTCATGAGATGGCCGCCACACTGCTTGCAGAATTGGCGGTCGCTCGTTTCTGTCTTCGCGAAGTGGCCGATGAACTCCGCGCCGCGCGTGACTTTTACGTTGTCCGGTTTCCACAGCGTGAACGCATTCACGGGTCCTGCCGACCAGGATCGGCAGGAGGCGCAATGGCAATATCCCATGGCCTCGGGCGCGCCGGTTACCTCGATCTGCACGGCGCCGCAGAAACAGGCGCCGGAATGTTTGTCGGTCATGTGCTACTCCTCGTTTGCTGGCGACGGACTGTCTCCGCGATCGGCAACAGTCGATCAGCGGCAGCTCGGTTCATACGAAGAACGTTATTTTGGGCACATTTCCGACAACGTCCGTGGACCGGTCGCAGGAAATGTCGCTCATAGCGGCTTCACACGCATCTGGATCCACAACGCAGGCTCACATGCAATGCGGAATCTCCGACCTGCAATCAAGTCCCAATCAGGTCAACCAGGCTTCCAGCGCTTGTAGCGCGTCCTTTTGTGCATAGTCGACTGTGTTGTCAGGTGTGTACCGTCGACCTTCGTACTCGACGACCAATTCGCCGAACGGATCGTCGATGGATTCGGTTTCTTCGATGACCAGCTCGAGGTCCTCCAGCGCTTCTTCGACGTTGGCGACGTCCAGGGGCATCCGCAGCAGCACGAGCCAGGTGATGAAGGTGGCCGCGTCGCCGCGTTCGCGCGCATTGCGCACTGCTGTTGCGAGAGCGGATGAGCGACTGCTGAAGTGCGCGCGCGCGGGCGCCTCTGACGCGAACACGACGATTGCTTCGCCTTCCGCCTGCATGTCGCCGGTGTCGATGTTTTCAAAGCTGGAGATGACGACGTAGCTCATGGGTCCCTTCCATCATGCGTGTGCGAAACCGGCGCCATCCTCGCACGGAGCAGCACGTCGCAGAACGCTCGGCGCGCTGTCGCTGCAAAATTCCGCCGAAAACGAATATTCTGCGGCTCCGTTCCCAACAGCAAGCTCCCGACAAATGGCGATTGAAGCATTGCGCAGGCGCCGTGGCGTCACGGTCCAGCTCGGCATGACCGAAGTCACCAAGCTGGGCGTGTCCCGATTCAACTGGCACGACGCTTATCACTTGATCATGTCGCTGACCTGGCCGAAGTTTTTCCTCGGCGCGGTCACGGTGTACTTGACCGCCAATCTCGGCTTCGCCAGTGCCTATGTCCTCGGGCATCATGCGATCAACAACGCGGATTCGTTCGCCGACTGCTTTTTTTTCAGCGTCGAGACGCTGGCGACGGTCGGCTATGGAAACATGAGCCCGGCGAGTTTCTACGGGCACTGCGTCGCGACGGCGGAAATCATCACCGGCATGATGAGCATGGCGGTGATCACCAGCCTTGTCTTCGCGCGTTTTTCGAAACCCACCGCGCGCATTCTGTTCAGTCGGGTGGTCGTTATCACGCCGTATGACGGCGTGCCAACCTTGATGCTACGCGTGGCCAACCAGCGGCGCAGCTACATCCTCGAAGCGATGGCTTCGCTGGTGCTGATCCGTGACGAGGAAACTTCGGACGGCCACAGCCTGCGGCGTTTTCACGATTTGAAGCTTGAGCGCGCACGTTCACCGATGTTCGCACTGAGCTGGATGATCATGCATCGCATCGACGAAGCGAGCCCGTTGTATGGCGTCACTGCGCGCGCGATCGAGGAAGGCGACATGCGCCTGGCCGTGACCATATCCGGCGTGGATGAAACGTTTGCCGCCGGAATCAACGCGCGTTACAACTATTCGCACGAAGATATTCTTTTCGAACGACGCTTCGTCGACATCTTCATCGAAGGGGAGCACCGGCGGCATCTGTATATCGACCTGGATCGCTTCCACGACATCGAGACCGGCGGCGTCTAGCATTGCCGACGAGGGCGCAGTCCCAGGCACAGATGCCGGCGACTCCAACCAGAATCCACCCAGCAAGATCCAGAGCCCCTGCAGGAAGGTAATCATGGCCATCGAACACGCCCGACTGCGGCTGCCCTGTACATCGCCCTCTGCGCGGCATGTGTATCGTGACGCGCGCGGGCTGACTGCCGTTTCGTCGTCGTTTGCTTGCTGCGCAGACGAGAGGATCAGTCTGAAATTCGCCCTGCCTTCGGTTGCGCGGTCGGCTTGTAATTGAGCAACGTGCGCCAGATATTCCGGCTGAGATCGACTATGCGATCGCGAGGCAATCCGCGTACGCCGATTTCGAGCAGGACGCCGCGTTCACTCAATATCACCTGGCTGCTGCTGTTTTCCGGGATGTAGGCGACTCCTACCTTTGCCGTGTCCGTGAGATCGACGTTGGGTATTGGTCCGAACGTCTGACTCGCTTCCGCCAGAATCACCCGCAGCGTTTGTTCGAAGTCCTGGCGGTCGGCGTCGAATGCAGCCTTTGTGTACACACTCACGCTCACGCTCACTGCGTCCTTTTGATGGGCGTTGGCGGTGAATTCGCAGGCACCTGCCGAAGGTGCGGGGTTCCTGACCGGTGTCTGCGAAGGCGCATCGAGAAACAGGGCGATGGTGTCATGTGCCATCGCGCAAACATCAAGCGCGCTTTTCGACGCAATCCGATGATTGCAGGCGGTAGTGACCAGCAATAGCGCGACAAGAAGCAGGCGGCGAGTGATGATCAAATTTACGCCAGGTCGGTCGCGATGACGACCGTCGTTCACTGCCACGCAACGCGCTACTGCCTTCAACATCGGAAAATTCCAGGGAAAGCGCACGCATTCGGCGCACAGACAACGTCGAGTATACCGATCAATGTTCGCGTCACTCAGAACGAGTCAGTATGGTTTCAGTGTTGATGGGACTCGCTTCATGTCGGTCGCCCAAGTGAGATGATGATGCGGCTGATCGCTCGGTTCCCGCTCGTTGCGCGTGCGCGGTAGGGACCCAAGGCAAAGAGGACGTCCAGGCCAGCTGTGGCTCGCGCCGCCCAGGCATTCATGCATCCTCATACACATGTCGATTTCGTTGGCACTGGTTCGTCGCTGACCAGAGCATTCGTCAATCACCGCCCTGCAAACCGGAGTTTCCATGCCGAACGCGCATCGCCATCCGTCCAATCAGATCCCGCTGCTCTACGCGCATCCGTTTTCCTCGTATTGCCAGAAGGTATTGATCGCGCTCTACGAGAACGACACGCCGTTCGAGTGGCGTCTGCTGTCGCAGGACAATCCCGCCGCCATGAGCGAGCTCATGAGCCGCTGGCCGCTTGCGCGATTTCCAATGCTCGTGGACGGCGACCGCGCGATTGTCGAGGCCAGCATCATCATCGAACACCTCGGCCTGTATCACGGCGGTCCGGTGACGCTGATTCCTGGCGACGCGCGAGCCGCTCTCGAAGTGCGGTCGATGGACCGTTTCTTCGACAACTACATCTCGACTCCGCAGCAGAAGATCGTCTTCGATTGCATGCGTGCGGAAAGAGACCGCGACCCCTGTGGCGTCTTCGAAGCTCGCAAGATGCTCGAGACGTCGTACGCATGGCTCGATAGGGTGATGAGCGATCGCCAATGGGCCGCCGGCGATGCCTTCAGTCTCGCCGATTGCGCCGCTGCGCCGTTTCTCTTTTATGCCGACTGGTGCCATCTGATCGCTCCGGTATTCGCCAACGTGCGCGCCTACCGTCAGCGTCTGCTCGCGCGGCCGTCGTTCGCGCGCGCAGTCGACGAGGCGCGGCCTTATCGCGTGCTGTTCCCGTTGGGTGCGCCCGATCGCGATTGAGTTCGAGTGGTTTCGCAGCAGCAGCCGACCTGAGGGACTTTCCCGTTGCGACCAGAGGGGAGCTCGATTGCGGTGCTTGTTGCATCGCATGGCAAATATGCGATGCTCGATCGCAGGTGGAAAGTGGACTGGCGGGTCAGGCGGTGGGCGCGGGTATACGCACACCCAACCGATCAGCGACGCGTCGGAGGCAAGATCGTCCACTCCAAGGGGGAATTCTCCGGCGCGGCAGGTGCAAGCGATCAACCAAGGCAAGGCAGCGGCCAGCCACCTTGTCCACCTCAGCTCAAGATTTGACCGGCTCCATCGCGCGATCGCAATAAACCGCCGTGCCTTCAAGCAAGGTGAGCAAAACGTGCACGCCATGCAGAGCCATCGGATCGACGTCGCGCAGGTCGCGTTCGAGCACGATCAGATCGGCAGACTTGCCCACGCTTATCGAGCCGCTCTCGTGTTCCAGTCGCAACGCCCATGCGGCATCCACGCAATAGGCTCGCAGCATCTGCATCAAGCTTGCGCGCTGCTGCGGATGCCAGCTGGCTGAGCTGCCATCCAGCGGGCGGCGCGTGATCGCGATCTGGATACCTTCCAGCGGATTCAACGTCGGCGCGGGCCAGTCGCTGCTTGCAACCACGCGTGCCTTCGCGGCGAGCAGGCTGCCGATCGGATCCAGCAGATGCGCGCGCTTGGGGC
>JBDSNK010000103.1:0-5853 GCA_039915385.1 Dokdonella sp. | reverse complement strand
GTGCCGGAAACGTAGAGATCCTGTTCCTTGTTCAGCGCCTGCGCGGACAGATGCTGGCGCAGCTCACCTTCTTCAGCGTTGGCGGTAAAGGTGATGCAATCCATCGGACAGATATCGACGCAGGCATCGCACTCGATGCACAACTTGTCGATGAAGACGGTCTGCACGTCGCAATTGAGGCAGCGCTGCGTTTCCTTCCACGCCGTTTCGGCGTCGAAGCCGAGTTCGACTTCGAGCTTGATGCTCTTCAACGTCTTGCTCGCGTCGGCCCACGGCACCTTGTAGCGTTCGTCGGGAGAAATGTCGTTGTCGTAGCTCCACTCGTGGATGCCCATTTTCTGCGACATCAGCTCGACCGCCGGCAGTGGACGATCGTGCACATTCTCACCGTTGAGCAGCTTGTCGATCGAGACCGCCGCCTCGTGCCCATGCGCCACCGCCCAGATGATGTTCTTCGGGCCGAACGCTGCGTCGCCGCCAAACAGCACATGCGGCAGGCTCGACTGCATCGTCGTCTTGTCGACCACAGGCATGTCCCATTCCGTGTCGAACGTGATGCCCGCGTCGCGTTCGATCCACGGAAACGCGTTTTCCTGGCCAACCGCGATCAGCACTTCGTCGCATTCAACGAGCTCGTCCGGTTCGCCGGTTGCCACCAGCTTGCGGCGGCCGTTCGCATCGCGTTCGGCGCGTACCTTCTCGAACGTCATCCCGGTCAGGCGGCCGTTGTCGTGCACGAATGTCTTCGGTACGCGGTAGTCGAGAATCGGAATGCCTTCGTGCGTCGCGTCTTCCTTCTCCCAAGGCGAGGCTTTCATCTCGTCGAAGCCCGAGCGCACGATGACCTTGACCTCTTCGCCGCCAAGCCGGCGCGCGGAGCGACAACAGTCCATCGCGGTATTGCCGCCACCGAGCACGATCACGCGCCGGCCGACCTGGGTCACATGCTCGAAATACACTGACGCGAGCCAGTCGATGCCGATGTGAATTTTCGCGGCCGCTTCACAACGTCCGGGCAAATCGAGATCGCGGCCGCGCGGCGCGCCGCAGCCGACAAAGACTGCGTCGTGGTTCTGCGCGAGAAAAGACTTCATCGACCCGATGCGCTGGCCGCTGATGAATTCGACGCCGAGCCCGAGGATGTAACCGGTCTCTTCGTCGATGACTTCTTCGGGCAGGCGGAAGCGCGGGACTTGGGTACGCATGAAGCCGCCGGCCTTTGCTTCGGCTTCGTACACGGTGACGTGATAGCCGAGTGGCGCGAGATCGCGCGCGACGGTCAGCGAGGCCGGACCCGCGCCGATACAGGCAATGCGCTTGCCGTTCTTGATCGCTGGTGGCTTCGGCAGACGATGCGTGATGTCGTCCTTGAGATCGGCCGCCACGCGCTTGAGGCGGCAGATCGCAACCGGCTCCGGTTTGCCACCACCACTTTCCTCGACGCGGCCGCGTCGACACGCGGGCTCGCACGGACGATCGCAAGTGCGCCCGAGGATTCCCGGGAACACATTCGACTTCCAGTTGACCATGTACGCGTCGGAATAGCGCCCGGCCGCAATGAGGCGGATGTATTCGGGGACTGGCGTGTGGGCCGGACAGGCCCATTGGCAATCGACAACTTTGTGAAAATACGCGGGATCGCGGATATCGGTTGGCTGCACCTCAGCCTCCTGGCTGAAACGCTGGAAATAGCGGCTGAGCGCGAGACTAGTCGGGCCAGTTCACGACGCAAAGGTGCGCTGCACCATCCCTCGATCGCCACGTGTTTGTCGCGCCGCGCTCCCAACCCTCCCCTTCAAGGGGGTGAAGAGGCGAGCTCGCGGACCATCGGTCCGCGCGCCGATGTACGCCCGAAGGCTGAGCATGAGGGCCGCGGGCGTTGGGTGGCAATGGTGTCGCCGGTTCACGACCCCTGGTCGTCGATTACCTTGTCGTGGTCTTGCTTTTCTTTCTCCAGCTGATCTCCAACCGCCCTGGCCTTTTCGAGCGCCTTGAGCTGATCGTCAATCACGGTCTTCTGTTTCGCAGCAGCGGGTTGAGCGGTAACGGCCGTTGTCGCGTCGGCCTGCGCATCGGCGGAGGTATGGCTGCTGCATGACGAAAGCGCAAGCAGACTGGCGGTGAACAGGAAGGTTCGCAACATCAGGTACTCCGGGTCGCAGTCGCATCCGCTAAAGTCTGCTCCGCAGGTCCGATGGGAACAAGCAGGAGGAAGTCCGGATGACGAATCCGTCACGCTGGCGGCTCGATGGCCGCACCGCGCTGATCACCGGCGCAAGCCGCGGCATTGGCCTCGCTTGTGCGCGCGAGCTTGCCTCGCTCGGTGCGGGTCTGCTGCTGGTCGCACGCGACGAGATCCATCTCGAACAGACACGCATCGAACTCATCGAGGAATTTCCGCAGTGCGAGATCCTCGTCTGCGACGCCGATGTCTCCCACCACGAGCAGCGCCTCGAGGTGTTCGACTGGATCGCCGACCTCGACGTGGAGCTGTCGATGCTGGTCAACAATGTCGGCGGCAATGTGTCCAAGCCCGCACTCGACTACGCCCTCGACGAATTGCGCGCGATGGTCGAGACGAACGTGTTCAGCGCGTTCGAGATGTGTCGGCTCGCGCATTCACACCTGGCCGAACACGGCAATGCGGCGATCGTGAATGTCGGTTCGGTCTCAGGCCTTACGCATGTACGCACCGGCGCGCCGTATGGTCTTGCGAAAGCAGCCCTGCATCAGCTCACACGCAACCTCGCCTGCGAATGGGCCGAGGACGGCATCCGTGTGAATGCGGTCGCGCCGTGGTACATCCGCACGCAACGCACCGAAGGCCCGCTCGCAGATCCCGACTACCTCGACGATGTGCTGCTGCGCACACCAATGGGGCGTATCGGCGAGCCGGAGGAGGTCGCCTCGGCGGTCGCATTCCTGTGTCTGCCGGCGGCGAGTTATGTCACGGGAGAATGCATTGCGGTGGATGGGGGGTTTTTGCGCTACGGTTTCTGAATGAGGCGAGGCGCGACAACGAAACACGCTTGCGACTGTCGACTACTGCTGATCGTCGTGGGTCGCGCGTTCCGCGCGACCAAGAGCTGCGACGCCGATCGACGTGGCAATGACGATCGGAACAACCGTGATCGCCGCAATTGGCCAGAATGCGTCAGCACGCGCGATGAACCAGTACCACAGCGCAAGCGTGGTCGTGCTTGCCAATGTGCGCGAAACGAATCCGTTTCGAATGAGCGAGCTGTACCCGGCGGCAATTGCAGCAGTGGCGCCGATCAACTGCGTGATAGCCCACGCCAGTTCGCTCATGGAATTCGCCAAAGATTGGATCGTGCATTGCATCCTTCAGATTGATCCATTCGATGTCAACACGCAGGGCACCGGTCAGATGGCATCAACAGCCGAAAACGGCGAGTGCGTGTTCCAGAACGGCGTTAGCATGGCCCCATGCAGCAACCCGCCTACACCTCGAAGCTCGACACTCGCGCCTGCGATCGCGCACGCCGGACGCGCGATCCGCGTTTCGACGGCTTGTTCTTCATCGCGGTCACGTCGACGAAGATCTATTGCCGTCCGGTCTGTCCAGCGCCGTCGCCGAAGCTGCAGAACATCCGTTACTACGACAGCGCAGCGGCAGCGGCTGCCGCGGGTTTCCGGCCGTGTCTGCGCTGTCGTCCGGAGGCGGCGCCGGGTTCGCCGTTGCATCGCGCGAAGAGTGACCTCGTCGCCGGCGCACTGCGACTGATCGAACAAGGTGCACTCGATGACGGCTCACTGCCGCAGCTCGCGCAACGCGTCGGCGTGGGTGAACGTCATCTGCGGCGCGTATTCGCGGATGAGCTTGGCGCGAGTCCGCTCGATGTCGCCTCGACGCGACGCCTGCTGTTTGCAAAGCAATTGCTCGGCGAGACTGAATTGCCGATGACGGCAATCGCGCAGGCAGCCGGCTACGCGAGCTTGCGACGTTTCAATGCGGCGTTCAGCGAATCGTATGGCAAACCGCCACGCGAGATCCGCCGCGGTCGTGCATTGACGGCCGAGGGGGCATCCGCGGACGAGCTTGTATTGCGCCTGCCGTACCGCGTGCCATACGACTTCGCGCATCTGCTCGCGTTCTATTCGCGCCGCACGATTCCCGGTGTGGAGATCGCTGACGAAAACGGCTATCGGCGCAGCGTCGTCATCGACGGCGTGCCCGGCTGGTTCGCGGTCGCGCCGATGTCAGGCGAGTCCGCGCTTGCGCTACGCGTGCATCATCCCAGGAGCAGTGCGCTCGGTGCGATCGCGTCGCGCGTGAAACGCATGTTCGATGTCGATGCCGACCCGCGCGCGCTCAGCGCCGCGTTCCGCCGCAGCGTATTGATGAAGCCGTTGATCCGACGTTGGCCTGGTCAGCGACTGCCCGGCGCCTGGGATGGTTTCGAGCTGGCCGTGCGCGCGGTGCTTGGTCAGCAGGTCAGCGTTGCTGCTGCGCGTACGCTCGCCGCGCGCGTTGCCGCGACCTACGGCACGCCGTTCGCCGAGGGCGAAGCTGTCGGACTCACATCGCTGTTTCCGCCGCCGCAGGCACTCGTCGATGCGCCGCTGGAAACGCAGGGCATCACGCGCGCGCGCGCGTCGACGATCCGCGGGCTCGCGCAGGCGGTAGTCGATGGTCGAATCGCCTTCCGTGCGGAGCAAACGCTCGCTGCATTCGAGAGCGACCTCGTCGCGCTGCCCGGCATCGGTCCGTGGACTGCGCACTACATCGCAATGCGTGCGCTCGCGCAGCCGGATGCGTTTCCCGCCGCGGACCTGATCCTACGCCGCGCAGCGGGGCAGGGGCGCACCTTGAGCACGCGCGAACTGGAAACCCTGAGTGAAGAGTGGCGGCCGTGGCGTGCGTACGCGGTGATGCTGCTGTGGAGGAGTTCATGAGAATCGAGAAGAACCGGGTGCCGATCGACTTCATTGGAACCAACGACACGCGCACTGCAATCATGGACTACGACTATCTCGATACACCGATCGGTCCCCTGCTGCTGGTCGCGGACGAACACGGCCTGCGCCATATCGATTTCCCTCGCGATGATCAGGGGCGACGGATCCAGTCGCACTGGCGTCGTGGTCGGCGTTTTCTCGGTGCCGCGATCGAGCAGCTCAATGCGTACTTCGGCGGTCGTCTGCACGACTTCGATGTGGTGCTTGCGGCGCGCGGCACCTGTTTCCGCAAGACGGTGTGGGACGAGCTCGCGCGCATTCCGTATGGCGAGACGATCAGCTATGGCGAACTCGCGCGCCGCATCGGCACGCCCGCAGCGAGTCGCGCGGTCGGTGCCGCGAACGGTGCGAATCCGCTGCCGGTCATAGTGCCCTGCCATCGCGTGATCGGCAGCAACGGCAAGCTCACCGGCTTCGGTGGCGGTTTGCCGATCAAGCAATGGCTGCTCGATCACGAACGCCGCCATGCACCGCAGCCTGCATTCGCGCTGCAATAAGTCAAGCCCGCGATGGGCGCGCATTGTTATCCACAAGGCCTGTGGACAGCTTGCGGGATAAGTCTGTGGACCAGCGCGCACAGCCCGCGCCAGTGCTCGCTCTCGTGCTGTTTGACACAAAAGTGACCAACGCGCGGGCGTTCACGGAAACGTGAAAACGTCAACAGCCGCGCAGGCGTTCGCGCAATGAATTTTCGTCATGCTCGAGCTGCGATTGGGTGTCGCTGAATGCGCGTCGCAGTTTGGACAGGACGCTATCGAGCTCCTTGCGCAGGTAAGTACACGCTTCCTGCGGCTGCGCGAAGTGGCACGCATCTTCGATCCAGACATAGTTGCCCGCGAGCGGTGCCTGCGATGCAGGAAGATGCGGGATCGG
>JBDSNK010000097.1:0-6349 GCA_039915385.1 Dokdonella sp. | reverse complement strand
GTGCCGGAAATAGGAATCGAACCTACGACCTCATCATTACGAATGACGCGCTCTACCAACTGAGCTATTCCGGCAAGGGGCGCGGAGTATAGACGCTGTCCGAAACTGCGACAACTGGGCAATCACGGGCCGCGCCGAAGCCAGCAATGCAGTGGCTACCAGCACGCTCCATTCGGAGGAGGTTTTGTGCCGGTCCAGTCCTTGGAACCGCTGTTGTTGATCAGCAGCGTAAGGCAAGAATCGCCGGCCTGGATGCCTACGGGCGTCGCTCGTATCGTGTACGTCTGGTTGGTGGCACCCAAGACTACCGCTACCGTGTAGTAGCCATTTTCCGAGGTGACGCTGCCGATACCGAGATCCGCGACTATGTTGGGCGTGTAGCGGTTGAGGTTGGTGTAGTAGCGTTCCTCCTGCGAGGCTACGCGCATGGCCAAATCCTTGCCTTCCGCACGGCGGGCACGGAACGCGTACCGCGCGTAACTCGGAAGGGCGATCGCGGCAATGATCGCGATGATCGCTATGACGATCATCAATTCGATCAACGTAAATCCCTTGTACTTGGCAATTGACATCGCGGCCCCCTGGTTCGCTTGATGTGATCCGCGCCGGCCCCTGCCGACGCGGATCATGAATTTATTGCAGGTCGAGCAGCTCGCGCCAGGCACCGCGGTGCCAGGTCGGAGCGGCTGCATTGAGGGCTTGTTTCACCGAGCCAGTAAGGATCGGCGAAAGTCCCGGAATGATCAACTCACCGCCACCACGCGGCGTCACCGGGTCACCCGGCGGGAACGGCAGGTCGGTCACCTGGCCGACGACACCGTTTCCTGGCGGCCCGACACCCGTAATGTTGCCCACTGCTGCGCCACTCACTGCATCAACGACCATGACACCATAACGGGCACCCGGATCGCACGGGTCGTCGCCCTTTGGAATCAGCGTGTAGAGCACGCCCAGATTTGCGCTCGGCAGCGGAATCACTCGACGTTGGGCACGCTCGCCGGGTTCGACTGCTGTTCCCGAACCATTGGTGAAGTTCAGCGGCAAGCGCCAACCCTGTGCCGGCACATTTATTAGGATGGGATTGCCGCTCGCATCGAGATCACCGAGTTTGATCCCCGGCGGTGTGGGAGAGGGCACCGCCACCGGCGGTGTCCAGCCGTTGATGCGACGCTCCAACGCCGCGTTCTCGGTGAGCAGACGCGTCACCAACTGGTTGTTGTTGATCGGGTAGTAGCCATTGCTCGGCGCCGTACCATAGTCGCGAATACCATAGAACGCCTGCGCAGCGATCGTACTGGTGCGATCGGGGCGTCCGACGTACTTGCCGGTGCCGAACAGGATCATTGGGCGACGCGTGACAGGGTCCCGTAGCGCCGTCGGATTGAACTGGATTGGCTGATCGCCCACGTTGACCGCACCGCCATTGCCGTAAGTCGTGAACATCAGGTCGACCTTCCAGTTGGCCGGATTCGGGTCGGTCAGATCGAAACGCCACAGGTTGCCGGCGAGGTCACCTGCGTAAGCAAGATCGCCCACCTCGTCTGAGCTGAGGTCGTAGACCATCGGCGTTGACATGCCATAGGTCTTGAAGCCGATTGGCCGCGTTTGCGGTGCGAGGCTGGTCTTGATCTCGCGGATCAGCTTGCCGGTCTGCACGTCGATGACCATCAGCGAAGTGCGGTTGGCCGCGGCTTCGGTCGCATCCGCCGGGCTGGCCGCGTCCTCGGGGCGGGAGGGGAAATAACCACTGGATACCAAGGCGACCCAGGAATTGCCCGAACCCGGATTCTGGTACTTCAGGCGCACCACGTTGGCCGAGTCATACGTGTAGCCCAGCGACGCGCACGCGCTCGATCCGGTAACGCACGCCGGATCACCAGCCGTGCTTGCAGTAGTGCCGTTGGTGAATTCCCACAGCGGCAGCGCAGAAGCGGCGCCTGCTTCGGTCGTCACATTCGGATTGGTCACGTCAAGCGCGTAGATGCCACGCCCGCCGAGGCGCAGCGAACCCACCAGGATCGTATGCCATGCACCATTGATGAACACGTCTGCTTCGCGCGGGGCCGAATCGACGCCGGGCGTGAGCCCGGCGCTCTGGGCTGTCGACTTGGTCAGGCGCACGTTCTGAATCAACGTGTTAGGCACGTACGCGAATTTCTCGTCCCCGGAACCGGCATCGAATGCATGCAGCATGCCGTCGTCGGAGCCGACGTAGACCATCGGCGCGCGAGTCTTCTGGACGTTCTGATAGCGCGCATAGCTGCTACCGCCGACTGCCGCGGTGTCCTCCGGCGAGCCGACGGGAAAAATGTCGTGATAGCCGCCTCGCGGCGATGATACGTAAACGGGCTGACCATTGATGACGGCGCCCAGCACCGAATTGCGAGGGCGCAAATGCGGCGCCGCAGCCGAAGACTCCTGGGTGCGCACGCCACGCACGTAGTCGACGCGGTCGGACCCATAGTTATCGCAATTGCCGGCATGCGTTGCATCGCATGCAGTGGTAGCCACCGGCTTCTGGTTCAGCGAATATTTCTGGGCCGTCTGCAGGCTGCTCCAGCGGAACGGCAAGCCAACGGTTGTACCAGAGCCGTTGACGTAGGAGGTAACGATGACGCGACTGTTCGGGTTACGCGCCGTGTTGGTCCCCGGCGGACTCGTGCAGGTCCCGCCAGTAAGGATGCACCCGGCGTCCCAGTCGATTCCCGTCGATTCGGCCGTGAGCGCGTCCAGATTTTCCCGTCTAACCGTGCCAGACCAGTCGCTGCTGTCATACCCAGCTGCGTAACCGCTGCTGCTTCCGGTCAAAATCGGCAACGAGACCGACACAGGCGTCGACGATGCACCACGAGCAACCACACTATGGATAACGTCGTTAAGGTGGCTCACCAGGTCGCTGGGGTTGCTGGCGCTGAAGTACGATCCACGGCTGTTGATCGCCGCATGCCAGGTATCATCGATCGCATTCGGGTTGTTGCGCTGCGGCTGCGGCCAACCGATCGTACCCAGCGAATTCGCCAGGCCCTTGCGCACCTTGCAAAGATCATTGTTCGGATCGACACAATCGGCGTCGGCCGAATACTGCAACTTGCCCGACACGCCAAGCGTAACCATGAACTGCACGACATGCTGCCACGACGCCGGGTCGTTGTTGGGGTTGAAATAAATTTCGTTGTTGCTGATGGGTGGGCTGATCGAAGCGGTCGCCAAACCAGTGACACCAATCGTCTTGTCCGGCAGATATGGCTTGACTTTGTCGTCGAGCCCTCCCGCTGTCGAAAGCCCCGGTCGCAAATCCGTGGCCCAGTAGTAATACGCAATGTCAGCCAGCGACGGGTAGCAGTCCGCGCTATTGTCGCTGCCGCAGCTATTGCCCGCAGCTGCCGCTGGCACGTTCCAGTACACGCGCGATTCGGGCGCGGTGACGCTGAACGTCCTACCATCGGGCAAGCTCGTGGGCGGCGGCGTGTGCATGCCGAAAAACGCGGGAGCGATGCTCGCGGTGGAAGGATTGCCTTCGTTCCAGTAACCGTCCGTAACGAGCATGTTGAAATTCTGCCGGCAACTCAGTTCGCGGCCAACGGTGATGCCGTTGCTCAAGTCTGGCGGTTGCCAGTATGGATCCCTGAGATTCGTTGTATTGACACGCTTGAAGAATTCGCCTGCGCGGATCGTCGCGAGACGGTCAGGTGTAGAACCGCTGGCAGGAACCTGGAAGATCCAGTTGTAGAACGCGCTGCGGTAGCAGTCCGGCTGCACGCCCGGAGTCGCTGTGGTCTGCGTCGTCTTCGGGTCGGTAGTGGCACAATTCACGCCTGCCTTGTCGAGCAGGCTGGTGATGATCGATGTGTTCGGCAGCAGGAAATTGCCGTCATTGATGTTCTGCCAAGAGACATGCACAGACGTCAACGTGCTGAATACGCGTGAAAGTGCGGAGCGCGTCATCAGGTTGCGCGTGTGGTAGTACGCCCACCAGTTTGCCCAGTTCTGGCCCTCGGTGGTGGCAACGCCGTCGAGCGTGATCGCGGCGGCCGGGTTAATCACCACGTACTCCCAGTTGCCTGGGGTAAAGAGCACACCGCGCCCTGCCGTCGTAGGATTTCCGAACGCGTCTACGGCGATGGCGCCGACGCTCGCTTTCAGTCGGTAATAGTAAGCACCGCCGCTGGCCGATGGCGTGGGGCTCGTGCCGTCGGCCAAACACTTCCAACGACTGCTACCGGTTACGATAAAGTTCGTTGTTGTGCCGGCTCCGGACGGATTGAGCGGACGATTGGCCGTAATTCCATCGTTCTGCACCGTCTTCAAGGTTGCATCCGCCGCCGGGAACGAAGTGCCGTCCGCCTTGATCGGTGGCACGTAGAGCACGTTCGGGTTGTAGTAGACGCCATTCATCGAATGCGCAACCAGGGGATTGGTCGGGGCGCCGCCAATAACACCTGCACACTCGTAAGGCGATGACCAGCCACTGTTGTCGTAGGGGCGGTTGTCGCCCATGAAAGCAGAGGCCATCGATCCCGAATCGTCGAAGGTCACGACGATGTTCGGATCGACAGAGGTGGTCAGCTCGGGCGGCGTCGTCAGCAGATCGACGGTTCCGGGCGTGATGACCTGCGCCCAACCGTTGACTGGCAGGCCTGCCGCCACACACACGATGGCGCTGAGTGCGGAAAGAGCGAGCGACTGATTGAAGCGGGCCCGTTTCATGTTGATGATCCTTGCAAGCTGCCTGTTAAGGGGTCGGCTGGGGTTCGGTGCCGGTATTGGTCAGATTGGCCGACGAAAAGACACTCTCGGCCGCGTCGACAACGGCTTGACTGCCGCCCTGGCTGCGCGACGTGATGCGGTATAGCCAACCCGTTCCCGGACCGCCTTGTCGCTCCGGGTCGATGATCCCCGACTGCCCGCCCGACCCGGGGGGAACGTCGGCGCCCAGATCTTCGATGGAAAGCAACGGTTGCGCGGCTAGGGACGCCGTGTCGAACGGCGCGGCCAAGCCGGTCAATGTCCGAGCGTAGACAGGCGCTCCGGCCGGCGCACCAGTGATCCAGGTTTGTTTGGTACGGAAGTCCTGCACGGACGCATCTATCGCTCCCGTGTGGGGGCCAGGGCGATACACGCAATTGCTTCCTGCCGCGTAAGTTACGCCGGTCGCACAAGGCGGCAATGGTTGGCCCGTCGCTGCATTGAAGCTCAGGTTCCACAAGAAGGCCTCGCCGCCACGCAGGCCACTCTCGGAGCCCATGAGGCCGAGTTGCCGATTGCGCATGCCGCCGGTCATTTTTTCCTGCAGGATCGACGTGCTTGTGGCCGTCAGTGCGAGCAGGGTTAGGAGGATCAGAAAGATCAACGCGACGAACAACACCGCACCGCGTTGAGCGCCGAGTGTTCGTGGACTGAATGACATACGGTTCTTCATGGCGCGCCTGGCTTAGAAGGTGTAATTGCGATTGGACACGTAGCCGACAAATTCGCGGCGCATCATGCTGCCGGCAGCGAGACCGGAAGGCAGCAACGTCGAAACGGTGACGCCCGTCGTCCTGGGGGCGCCATCAAAAGCGTATTGCCTGCTTTCGGTATCGAGGTTCACGACTTCGCTCACCGTATTCATCAGCAGATGCACTTCAATCGTGCGCACCGCACGCCACATGCACCCAGGCTCAATTTTCACGCCATCCGGCTGCGGCGGGCACGTGCTGATCGCGGCTGCGTTGACCTGTGCGGCTGTCATGAAACGGGTATTGCCGGCATTGTCCTGCACGCCGTAGTGCAGGCGCATGACGTCAACGCCCTGCACGAGTTCCTGTTCCTGGCCGTTCTCGCGCCGGATCAATGTTGGAATGAGTCGTTTCGCCGCAGCGCTGTTGCGTCGCGCATCCGGATTCAAATCTTCGCGCAGGCCGACGTAATAGCTGACGGTCACGAAATCATTGGAGAAGTCGAACAAGCGGACATCGCGCGTACCGTTGCCGAGGCAGACTTGCGCCGGCGCATTCGCGAGAACGCCTCCGATGCCACCCAGCGTTACTTTGTTGGCTGCTACCGCAGCGACCGGCAAAATGTTCGAGTTCACGCAATCGGTGACCAGGACAGCCGCTGGCGGAGTTGTCGTGACCATTCGCGAAACGAGGTCATCTCCGGTTTGCGGGCTCACGACCAAGCTGTCGCCAGCAAGGAGATTGTCGCTGGGGCTCAACGGTGTCCCTCCGCGAAAGCATTGACCTGGCGGTAGCGGCCAGCCGGTGCCGCGCTGGTAGCGGACCGTGAGCACATCGCTGCCGGGCAGGCGCGCCATGTTGGTCAAACCCTGCGCTGGCATATTGGCGGGCAAGCCACTCGCACAAGACGA
>JBDSNK010000111.1:0-10946 GCA_039915385.1 Dokdonella sp. | reverse complement strand
GCGGTGCGCAGCGTATCGGCAAGGGCTTGCATCCGTACTGGCAGTCGCAGAGTTACATCATCGAGCTTGCGGTGCCACGCTGCGGCCTCGTCGGCTTGCAACTTCGCCACCTGTGCGTTGGCGATCGGGAGCTTGGCCTCGCCGTCTAGCGGAATCGCGAGGGAGATCGTGCGCGTTGCTTTTGCTGCGAGTTCGACACGGTAGAGCAGGGCGCCGGATGCAAGGCCGGTTGCGTCGGCTTCGAGTGCCGTTGCCGAATTGGCCTGCGCTGGTTCCGCGCGGCTTGCGAGGTCGCGCAGGCGCTCGACGATCATGCCCGCATCGAATGCACTCGCGATGAAACGCGTTGGCGCGTCCATCGCGAAGGCGCGCGCTTTTCCGTCGACGGCGAGCGCGCCATCGGAAAATGCCAGCGAGTGGATCGGACTGACGCCACCCGGCGTATTGAGGAACTGCACCGACGGATTGACCTGAAACGGTTGCACGACGAGCGCGAGCGTGATCGTCTGCGCATGCTCGGTCGTGTTCTCGATGGTGTAGCTGGCGATGAGTTGCGAGGACTGCGGCGTGCCGGTCGCGAACGCGGTCGTGGTCAGGTGCAGACCTTTTTGCGTCCAGGTGACGCTGGGTATCGGAAGGTAGCGATCCTGCAGGGTGTGCGTGATTGATACATCTGCCCAGCTGTGCAGCTTGCCCGCTTCGTCGATGAGGAAGGGTTCGATGGAGAAGCCGCCGCGCGCGACTTCGAGCGCACCGTCTTCGGACAACAAGCCGCTGTCATGGCCGCCATCGATGCCGAGCACTGTCCAGTACGTTTGCTCGTTGTAGAAGCCGCGTGGATAGGAGCCGCGCGGCTGTTCGCGTGCGAGTTCGGCAAAGAAAGCATTCGCTGATGCGCCGAATGAGAGGTCCTTGATGTCGATTTCGGCGAGGCCGTAGGTGTTGCGCGGACCCTCGTGCATGTCGATACGCAGCCAGCGAGCCTGCGACTCGGGCAACAACAACGGATCGATGCCGCCGTTGCCACGAGAGACCTCGCGCACCATGCGCCAGGTCTTGCCGTCGTTCGACAGCTCGATCGCGTAGCGTGAAGCGAACGCACCCTCGGCCCAATGCAGCACCACGCCACCGAATTCTCGGTCGGTTCCCAAGTCGAGCGTCAGCCATTGCTGGGTTTCGCGCCTGGGATCGCTGCGCCAGGCTGTTGCTGCATCGCCATCGATCGCGTGGGCAGGTGGCGAATCAGGTTGCGAAGAAGAAGCGGCGACCCGTGCCATCGGCCACGTCGCCGGTGCAGGCGGCAGTTCGCGCAAGCTTAATTGATCGAAGCACACCTCGCCGCGCCCACCCTTGCCCGCGTACAGGGTGAACTCGATGGACTCGCTGTGACGCAGGGTCTTGTCGGTGGCGGGACCCCACGCGAAATTGACGTGCCGCTTCCTGTATTGCTGGGTTTGCCACTCATGCGGAAACACGAAGTCCGGGCGATTGACCCACCATACGTTGTCGCCCGAATCGTCGCCGAGCTTGAATTGCAGTGCGTTGTCGGGCGCGCTGCCGCGCACACGGAAACTAAATTCATAGTTGGCGGGATAGTCGATTGGCAGCTTCCGTCGCATCGCCGCGTAGCCGGAAACGCCATGGAAATCGAAGTCCAGGCAGAGCGCATTTCCTTCAGCGTTCTTTTCGCTGCGCAGCGTGGCGACGACCTGGTCCGACGTAGCTGCGGTCCATGGCGTTGCACTGTCGAACGTATCGAGAAAGCGGACTGACGATGGTCCATCGGCGCTGGCCGCAGCCGGAAACGCGAAGGTGCACGCGAATACGGTGCGCAGGTAGCCTGCGCTCGTCACCCCTTGACGCTCCCGAGCATCAGGCCGTCGATATAGTGCCGTTGCAGAGCGAGGAACAGCAAGAGCACCGGCACGATGGTGACCACAGATCCGGCCATCATGAGCTCGTTGTCCTGCACGTGTTCGCGCGAGAGCCCAGCCAATGCAACTGGCGCGGTCTGCCATGCCTGGTCGCTGAGAACGATCAGCGGCCACATGAAATCGTTCCAGCTGGCAAGGAAGGTGAAGATCGCGAGCGTGACCACAATGGGTTTGAGCAGGGGCAGCACGATCATCGTGAAGATGCGCAGCTCGCCTGCACCGTCCATGCGCGCGGCCTCGAGCAGGTCGTCGGGTATCGAGCGCGCGTACTGACGCACGAGGTAGATGCCAAACACGCTCGCAAGTGCAGGCACAACCACGCCGCCGTAACTGTTGACGAGGCCCAGCCATTTCATGATCAGGAACAAGGGAATCATTGCCACCTGTGCCGGAATCACCAACGCAGCGAGCAGCGTCTGGAACAGGCGATCGCGTCCGGCGAAGCGCAACTTTGAAAACGCGTATCCGGCAGCGAGGTTGAACAAGAGCGAGAGCAGTGTCGCGGCACCGGCGATCGCGGCGCTATTGAGCAGGTAACGCCACATGCCTGCGCGCTCGAAAAGTTCCCGGTAGTTGGCCAGCGTTGCATGCGCGGGTAGCAACGGCGGTGGGAACGTGCTCGCTTCGCCTTGTTGCATGAAGGAAACCGAGAGCATCCATAACAGCGGAAACATCGCGAACGAAGCCATTCCGATCAGCAGACCATTGACGGCTGCCTTCTGCCATACGATGGACTTCATGCCGCGCCTCCACGTCGGTTCATGCGCATCAGCAGGGTCGTCACGACAAGAATGAGGCCGAACAACAGGAACGCGATCGCCGAGGCGCGGCCCAGGCTCCACCATTTGAACCCTTCCTCGTACATGAAATACAGCACGCTGACGGTGCTCTGCAGGGGGTCGCCCTGCGTCATCACGTATGGCTCGGCAAACAACTGGAAATAACCTGACACGGTGATGACGGACACGAGCAGCAGAGCGGGACGCAGCATTGGAAATGTGATATGTCGCAATTGCTGCACGAACGACGCACCGTCGATGCGCGCAGCCTCGTACAGATCGGCAGGTATGCTCTGCAGCGCGGCGAGCAGGATGATCATGTTGTAGCCGAAGTTTTTCCATACCGCGAACAAGATGATTGCCGGCATCGACCAGTGCGGATCGCCTAGCCAGTCGATAGGCGCGATGCCGAAATGCGCCAGCGTGTAGTTGATCAGGCCGTAACGCGTGTGCAGCAGATAGCGCCAGATCACCGCCACCGCGACGACCGTCGTGACGACCGGAGCGAACAACGCGGTACGAAAAATTCCCTTGCACCGCGCGAGCTTCGAATTGAGCAACAGAGCCGCAGACAGCGACGTCGCGATCGACATCGGCACACCGATGCCGACGAAGTAGAGCGTATTCAACAGGGACTTCCAGAACAGGGGCGTCTGCAGAATGTCGATGTAGTTGCCCAGGCCGACGAAGCGCAGGTTGTGCAGATCGGCGAGCGCGTACAGATCGAAATCGGTCAGGCTGAGCGCGAATGCAGCGAGCACGGGCACGAAGAAGAACGCGCCGATCACGAATAATGCGGGCGTAGCGAACAGCCAGCCAGCTCGGCGCTCGTTCATGACCATGGGTGAGGATGGTGTTGAATGGAGTAGGTCACCTCTTTCGCTCCCGCGAAAGCATCCAGCGGCGCTTTTCGAGGATCCTGTCCGTGTGCTCGTCCAGCTCCTGCAAAACCTTGTCGGTGGATTCGCCACCCCGTATCGCGCGTTCGGCAGCGAGGCGCAACTCCTGCGCGATACGCTCCCATTCAGGCACCATCGGCGCAGGCTTCACGCGATCGAGCTGGTCGCGGAATGCCTTTGCGTACGGATCATTTGCCAGCGCAGCGTCTTTCCACGCGCTGCGACGTGGCGGCAGATCGCCGCAGAGTTCGTGGAAGCGTAGCTGCTGCGCTGGCGTGGACAGAAATTCGATGAGTTGCCACACTTCGCGCGGATGCCGCGACTGCTTGAACAGCACCAGACTGCTGCCGCCACCAACGGCCGCGCCGGGGCCATCGGGACCGGGTAGCGGTGCGGTGCCCCAGTCGTCCTTCAATCGCTCCGGCAGCCGTAGCTGGAAGTTGCCGATGCTCCACGGACCGCTGATATAGAACGCGTAGAACCCGTTCGAGAATTCATCCCAGACGTTGGAAATCTGCGTCGCGCTCATCGGCGGCGCCCAGTTCTCACGAAACATGTCTATGTAGAACGCGAATGCGCGACGGAAACCAGCACTTTCGAAATTTCCGCGCGTGTCGTTGTCGCGCAGCAGCGGGTCCGGCTCCTGGATCGCGAGATTCAGCAACGGCTCGTATTCGTTGATCGGCAGCAGGATCGCATATTTTTTTTCACCCGCATTTTTCTTGATCGCGGCGAGTGCGCGCTGCCATTCGTCCCAGGTATGCGGTGATTCGGCGAAACCCGCCTGTGCCAGCAGATCTTTTCGATAGAACAAAAGACGCGTATCGACATACCACGGCACGCCATATAGTTGGCCGTCGATGACGTTGGTTGCCCAGATTCCCGGGAAATAGTCGCTCTCTTCGATCACCTTCGAGGTATCGACGAGCGACTGCAGCGGTTGCAGCGCGCCGAGGGTCGCCAGTTCCGGCAGCCAGGTGTTGCCGATCTGGCCAATGTCCGGCAGTGCTTCGCCAGCGAATGCGGTAAGCAGCTTCTCGTGCGCAGCGGTGAGCGGCAATGCTTGCACGTCGACGTGGATGCCGGGATGTGTGCGTTCAAAATCTGCGAGCATCACGGGTACGACTTCGGCTTCGCGACCGATCGCCCACATCTTCAAGGTGACGTGATCCGATTCGGTTTTGCCGCAGCCTGCAAGCGCCAGCTGCATCACGAATGCGAGAGCGTACGCAGCCATTGCGTATGTGGCACGGCGTTTCATCGCGCGCACGAAGACGGCATGACGGCGCCGCGACGCGGCCGTCACCGCGCAGGTTTCCTTGCTGTCTCCGTGTCGGGCTTGGCGTCGAGCCATCCGCCGTCGAAACCGGCGCGCTTCAGCCCGCGTCGGATGTGCGGGTTCTTTTTCATCACGTTCCAGACCAGTTCGCTGCGGTAGTTCTCGATCATCGCGACAATCGGCCCCTGGTCGATGCCGAGATAGAGTGTATCGACCCAGCCGACATCGGGAATCACGCGGCCAGTGCGCAACGGACGATCGGTGTACGTGAAGCTCGGATTGAACGCATCGACGAACCCGTAGCGGGTGTAGAGGCTGCCACCGTAGTGCGAGCGCATCTCGCGAATCGCCGGGATCGCGATTTCCGGCACGAACGCGATGGATGATGCAGCGGCGGTCGGCGCAATCGTGCCGTCGTCCACGGTGCCGCCGAGGCCAGCGCCGCGCGCGACATAGCCGTAGTACGTCTTTGAATCGTTGGCGTAGCGGTCCGGCTCGCCGGGCTTGACGTGCGCACGCGGTCCATTGCTCGCGGTAAGACCCCACATGTCTTTGCCGTAGTCCTTCCACTGCATCGGGTTGTGGATCGCATATTCGCGCTGTGCCAGCGTCGCGCGTTGGCTATTGGTGAAATAGTCGATGCCGCGGTTGCGCATGTAGCTGTCCTGGATGCCACGGAAATCGATCCAGACATGGCTGTACTGATGGCCAAAGAGCGGAGCGAAGCCGAGGTGTTCCTGTCCCTGGAAACTGCCCCAGGTCTGGTCGTAGGTTTCCGACCAAGCCCGCCAGGCGGCCGGATCGATCGCGTGCGACGGCGAGCCCAGCGCAAGTACATAGAGCAGCATCGCTTCGTCGTAGCCGTGCCAGTCGACGTGGATGAAATTCGATTCGGGTGTCCATCCCATCGCGACAAGCGGCGAACGCGGAGATGCCCAATTCCAGTCCACCCGGCCGTAGATTTCTTCAGCCAGACGGCGAATCTCGTTTTCGTCCTTCGTGTTGTGGTCGTAGTACGACTCGCTGAACAGCACGCCGGCGAGCAGGAGCGTAGTGTCGATCGTGGAGAGCTCAACCCATTTTGCGGAGTGGTAGCGACGGCCTGTCTGCATGTCGAGGAAGTGATAGAAGAATCCGTGATAACCCGTTGCGTCTGTCTGCTCGCCCTGCGGCGCATCAAGGAAGAACTGCAACGTCACGAGCGTTCGCTTGGCCGCCTCCGAACGTTTCATCCAGCCGCGTTCGGCACCGATGCCATAGGCCGTCAAGCCGAAGCCGACCGACGCGATCGACGAAAAATAGTCGCCAGTGTGGTCGTCGGGCCAGTGGTCAGCGACCTGGCCGTTCGCGGGATTGGAGCCGTCGCGGAAGAATTCGAAAGTGCGTTTCTCGACTTCGTCAATCAAGCTGCGATCGGCACGCGAAAGCGCCACATAGGCGTTCGTTTGGGCGCAACGCGCCGCGGGCGCGACGGCGTACACCGACAGCGCGAGCGCGATCCAGACGAGCCTGCGGCAGGTCGTGTTCGTCAATTCAGCTCCATCGAGGCAGGGAACGCAGTGGCGCCGCCGAGCACGCGGGATCGGCGGCGCCTGTTGCTCAGAAGCTGACGCCGCCCGACAACTTGATCGTGCGCGTCGGGAATTGCACCCCGAGGCCGTTGACCGAGCCGAAGGTCGCGTTCGTATCGGTCGGGCCACCACGCCAGGTGTCGTAGTCGGTCCAGTTGCGTGCGTTCAACAGGTTCAGCACGTCGACACGGAAGCGCAGCACCATCTTGTCGTCGAGGTTCCATTCCTTCGACGCTGCAATGTCGAGCTGTTTGAAGCCGATCGTCTTGTCAGGCGTGAACGGATCAAAATAGCAGTGGTCAAAGTCGGGCGTATTGTGGCAATTCGTCGCGTCGAGCGTCTCCGGCGTCGCGATCGTCGCCTTGGCCGAATAGGTGACGCCCCCCGGGCCGTCAATGATCCCGGTCATGACGAGGCGATGGCGGGCCACGCCGAGCGAGCGATGCCAGCCAACCTGTTCCACATTGGGATAGTCGAATACGTAGTGCTCGTCGCCGTTGCCGGCGTTCGGGCGGTTCTCGCGCGCATTGCTGAACGTATAGGCGAACGTGACACCCCAGCCCGAGTCATGCGAATACGGTTTTTCGAGTGAGAGCAACAGCGAGTTGAGACGCGTCTCGATGCCGTTGTCGGCGAGGATCAGGGTGCCATAACCGGGAATCGGCTGTCCGAACGGCGCGTGACCCCACGTCGCACCAGGGACGTCACGGAAACTGCCGTTCGCATAGCGGTTGCCGAGCGTGAACACGATGCCATCGTGACTCTCGATGTGCACGATCGTGGCCGACGTTCGCCAGCTTCCAAAGTTGTTGCGCATGCCGAAGCTGAACTGGTCGGAGTATGGCGTCTTGAGGTTGTTGTTGATCAGGTCGACTTCGCCGCCAAGGTTTGGATTGGCGGCAACCAGCGCCGCGAGGTTGGCCGGATTGAAGTAGGACGGGTCCCAGGCAACGCAGGTCCCGCTTCCGACGTCGCAGGGATGGCCCGGCGTGTTGAAGTCGAAACCGTAGCGGGGGAACTTTCCCGCCGATCGTTCGAGTGAGAGATAGTCGAACAGGTTGCGGTCGTACGCGCGCCCGACTCCGCCGAAGATCACGTGCTGCTCGTCTGCACCGAGGTCGTAGGAGAAGCCCACGCGCGGCTGCCACGCATCCTTGAACGCATCGCGGTTGTGGCCGTTGCCGATGTACTTGTCGATGTTGTAGTCGGTGTGCTGGATGTTCTGCCAGCTGTGCAGTGCGTCGACCAGCGGTGCCGGTGTCGCGTAGTCGAGGTAGCTGGGTGTTTCCTCGTAGTCCCAGCGCAGTCCGAGGTTCAGCTGCAGCTTGTCGGTAACATCCCAGTCATCCTGCAGATAAATGCCGAACTGTCGGTTGCTCGACTGGATGTCCGGGCTGCCCGAGCCGGGCACTGGCTGGCCGAACTCGACGTGGTTGGGAACGGCGAGGCTTTCGGTGATGTCGTAGAAGTACTGCGGGTTGTATGGTTGCTGCTGAAACGAGTTGATGTCGATTTTCTTGTACTTCAAGCCCGCCTTCATCACGTGCGAGCCGGCGAAGGTCAAGCCGCTGTAGGTCAGGTCATCCTGGAACGAATAGCCGTTCTGACCCTTGTCCTGGAAATCCTCGCCGCCGCCGGTATTGAGGATCGTGCGGCGGTTGGGGGTTACCAGACGGTAACCGGGCGCATGGGTGATCGCCTGCGGATTCCAAGACTGGTCTTCGTAGGTGAGGTGGGCGTCGTTGAGCCAGGTATCGGCGTTGTATTGGTAACGCAGGTCCAGGCGCTTCTCGTCATTGCTCTTGCGGCTGCCGAATGACGCGGTGTTCGGACCATCGCCGATGCCGCTGATGTCCGATTCCTTGCGGTACTTGCCGGTGAGTTCGAACAGGTGCTGCGTGCCGGGCGTCCACGTCACCTTGCCGAAATAAAGATCTTCGTTGAATGGCGCATTCGTGGTGCCGATCTGGCTCGCGAGGTCGGGCGGCAATGCACCGATCGGCACGTTTTCGCCAATCTTGATTTCTTTGGGCGCGAGAATGTCCTTCGCCTCGTAGGCGACGAAGAAGTGCAGCAGGTCCCGAATGATGGGTCCGCCAAAGCTTGCGCCGTATTGCCGGTCGGAGGTCAGGATTTTCTCGCCATCGCGCTTTTCCGATGGTGTTGCTGAACGAAGATCCTGATCGCTGTATTCGTAGAAGACGTCGCCGTGAAAATCGTTCGTACCCGACTTCGTCACCGCGGTGATCGCGGCGCTGCTGATCTGATCGAACTCCGCCTTGTAGTTCGACGAGATCACCTTGTATTCGGCAATCGCCGACTGCGGAAACGGGTTGCCCCGGGTCGAATCCTGTCCGCTGACACCGCCCTTCAGCACGTAGTTTTTCTGGCCGACGCCGTCGATGTAGACGTTCACGCCATTTGAGTTCTGCGCGCCGCTCTTGAGCTGGCTCGAACCGTCGCTCTTGGTGACGAACTGGACGCCTGGCACGATGTCGGCGAAGGCGAGAAAGTTGCGCGAATTCTGCGGCAACGAATTGATCTGCTTGGGCGTGATGAAGGTGCCGATTTCCGACGTCTTCACTTCCACCAGCGAAGGAGCGGTGACGGTGATGCCCTCGAGCACGGTTGTTTCCGGTGCGGCGGCAGCGAGGTCCAGCGTTGCGGTCGAGGCAATGGTCAGGGTCACGGTCCTTTCGGTGCCGGGGCCGGCATCGACGCGGTAGGTGCCGGGCGGAAGACCGAGCAGCGAATAGCTGCCGTCCGCACTGGACTTGGTGTGGCGCGTCGTCCCGGTCGCGACATTCATAGCGGTGACGTCACTGCTCGCAGGTGCCTTGCCGCGCACGCCGGCGTCGGTCGACTGCGCTATGGCCATCATCGGCATGGCGCTCATCGCGCCGATGGTCGCGGCGACCATCGCTGACAGCAGTTTCTTCTTCAAAATCGGTGTTCTCATGTCTCTCTCCCAGGCATGTTGATCGGTGCTGCGATCGGGAAACGGTTGGAGGATTTGGAACGGTTGTAAGGACCGAAGTACTGTCCGCAAGAGGTTCGAACGACAATTTCGCAGGGAAGCAGCTGCGGCGATTCCGACGATGAACCCGGGGCCTCCATTTCGGCGACGAGGCGTGTCAGCGCGCTGCGTCCGAGCTCGGCGATGCGCACGCGCACGGTGGTCAGCGGTGGTGTGACGTAGCGCGCAATCGGGATGTCGTCGAAGCCGGCAATGGCGATGTCGGTCGGAATGACCAGGTTGCGCTCGCGAAGTGCGAACAGGCAGCCGATCGCCATCATGTCGTTCGCGGCGAAAACCGCATCGGGGCGCGGGGTGCGGCGGATCAACTCATGCCCGGCTGCATGCCCCGATTCCTCGGTGAACTCGCCGGCAAACACCATCGCTTCGTGCGTGAGGCCCGCTTCTGCGAGCCCGGCGTGATAGCCGCGCAGTCGCTCGTCGCCATCGAGGTTGCCAGCCGGGCCGGCGATGAACGCGATACGCCGATGACCGCAGGCGATGAGATGGCGGGTCATCGCCAAGGCGCCACCGTGGTTGTCGATGCTGAGCGTGGGGTAGCGCGACTGGCCGCCACTCGCATTCATGAGGACGGCGGGCAGCGAGTCGGGAAGGTTGGCGTGCAGCAGGCCCGCATCCGCATGAGGCGACATGATGAGCAGGCCGTCGACGCGCCCCTGCATCGAACGCAGAGCGGCGGCTGCTTCGTCAGCGTCTCCGTGCGAGCTCGATACGAGCAGGTGCAGCCCGCGTGCGCGTGCGGCAAGGTCGATGCCGCGAATCAACTCGGAGAAAAATTCGCCATGCAGATCGGGCAGGATCGTCCCGATGGTGTGGGTGCGGCGTGTGATGAGGCTGCGCGCTGCATCGTTAGGCATGTAACGCATGCCAGCAGCGACCCCGAGGATGCGCGCGCGCGTGTCCTCGGCCATGTTCTTGTGGCCGTTGAGTGCACGCGAGACAGAAGCCACCGAAACGCCGGCGGCCTTCGCCACGTCTTTTACCGTTACGCCCAGTCCCACGCCAGCACGCCCCTGCAGGGATGTAAACGTTTACATCATGCGCACAAGACACACCTCTGTCATGTTGCGATACAGCAGGGAAATTTCCGGAGATCGCGTCTGACAACGTCGTCTCCGGCCCGTGGCGAATCACGTTGCGATGGCAGATGAGTCGCACCGGCAGTGCGCCGACATGCCCTTGCTCGCACGCTGCGCGCCACGCTGAAGCGGCATGCTGATCGAAAGCGCTCTACCATCGTCATGGCCATGCCGAATGAGCATATCGGCAAGCTTTGGAAAGACCGCAACCTCCCGTGTTGGATCGGAGGCCACGGACATGGCTTGTCATCGATCAAAAGTCTTTCTGGATGCCCACGTAGAGACCACGTCGTGGTCCGAACTGCGGCGCACCGACGCCGATGCCTGAGCCGTCACGCAATTCGTAAACCTTGTCGGCGATGTTGATC
>JBDSNK010000059.1:0-19099 GCA_039915385.1 Dokdonella sp. | reverse complement strand
CAGTGTGTCCGCCAGCGCAGCCGTTTCGCGAAGCGCGCGCGCCAGCGACAAGGCATTGGCTATCGTCCGCGCATCGCCGCCAAACAACTGCGCATCGATCGCTCCCAAAGGCGCATGGAATTGCGCGAACTGGTCGAGCAGACCCGGCCCGTCCGCGGCCGGTTCCGGATCGCGCTGCGCCAGTGCGCCGCCAATCACGGCATACCATTGCGCCAGCGGTATCTGGGCGAAGCCGGGGTGATCGGAAAGCGCCTGCGTCAGCGGATGACGCGCCTCCTGCTTGGCACAACGTGCGAATTCCTCGCCCCACCATTGCAACTTGATGGCAGCCGGTTGCGCCTCGCGGATACCGAATGCAGCGTGTTCCAGTTCGTAAACGAGGCACGCGAAGGCGCTCTGTGCGCGCCGTTCGTGTTGCGCAACAAATTTCAGCGCGAGTCCGAATTCGGGATGTGCGGCCGCCCACTTCGCTTCGAAACTGGCAAGCGGTGTTACGTCGGCGGCCTTTGCGGAAATCGGTTCGCTCACTCAGACGATCCCGAGCGCCGCCACGAGCGCGAGCGGCGTATCGACAACGTGGTCGGCGCCCCATGCATGCGGATCGCCGCCGTCGAGATAGCCCCATCCTGCCGCGATCGTGCGCGTGCCGGCTGCGCGACCGGCCTGGATGTCGCGCAGGTCGTCGCCGATCATGGCGGTGGACGACGGCGCGACCCCCGCCTGTTCGCACGCCAGCAGCACGGGCGCAGGATCGGGTTTGCGCACCGGCAGGCAGTCGCCGGTGACCAGGGTCGCGCAGCCGCGGTGAAAGGTCATCTGCGCCAGCATCGGTCGCGCCAGCCAGCCCGGCTTGTTGGTGACAATGCCCCAGGCGATGCCGCGCGACTCGAGCAGGGCCAGCACCTCGCCGATGCCGTCGTAAAGGCGGGTATGCACGACCATCTTGACCGAGTAGATGTCGAGGAAACGTGGCAGCCACTGCTCGATCATCGCGTCGTCCGCACCGGGCAAGGCCTTGCGCAACATCGCGCGGCCGCCCGCGGAAACGACCTGACGCACCGCCTGCGCATCCGGTGACGGTGCACCAAGTTCGGCGCAAAGTGCTTCCACGGCTGCAACCAGGTCGGGTGCAGAATCGACGAGCGTGCCATCGAGATCGAACAGCACCGCGCGCGGCGGAATCAGGATACTCATGCCGGCTTCGTCGCACAGGCGAGATAGTTCACCGCGACACTGTTTGAGAGCCACGCCTTGCGCGTGAGCGGGTTGTAGGCGATGCCGGAAAGATCGTCGAGTACAAGTCGGACTGCACGCAGGTCGCTGGCGATCTCGCTCGGCTTCAGGAATTGGGCATAGTGATGTGTACCGCGCGGCAGCAGGCGCAGCAGATGCTCAGCGCCTAGGATCGCTGCGCCGAACGCGAGCGGCGTGCGGTTCAAGGTCGACAGGAACAGCCTGCCGCCCGGCTTCAGCAAGGCCGCACACGCGCGGATCACACTCGCCGGATCGGGCACGTGCTCGAGCATCTCCATGCAGGTGACCACATCAAATGTCGCCGGCATTTCGGCGACAAGCGCTTCGACGCTGAGCTGGCGATAGTCGACCTTGAGTCCGCTTTCATGAAGGTGCAGGCGCGCGACATCGAGCACTGCCGGGGCCAGGTCGATCGCAGTGACGTCGGCACCGCTGCGTGCCAATGCTTCGCTGAGCAGGCCGCCACCGCAACCGACATCGAGTGCACGCGCGCCTTTCAATGTGCAGCGATCGGCGATGTAGCCGAGGCGCACCGGATTCAGGTCATGCAGCGGGCGCGATTCGCCATCCGGGTCCCACCAGCGTGAGGCGAGGCGGTCGAATTTTGCGGTTTCGGCTGGGTTTACGTTTTGCGTAGATGCATTCATTGCTAGAACTTGGTTGAAAGCGAGATCGCAAAGGAAGTAACGCCTGCGATCATGCAACAAAGAACCCGGTACGCGCCGCCGGGTACGCCGCCAAGTTCAAGTGCGGTGTCGCGATGCGTTTCTTCGTCGCGCTTGATTGAAAGGACAGCTTCCAGCGCTTCGGGATCAACCCCACACAAGCTTCGGATTTGATCGTCGAGATGCCGGTTTACGACCGATTCTACGGCAGCCGTGCAGACCCATATCGCACGGCTGCCGAGCAGCCCGGTGACAATCCCGAGTGTCGCCCCTCCAATCGCCCACAACGGCAACACGTGGCAATGCCTGACGCCACGCGATGCCAGCAGGCGATTGAATATCTCAAGATGCCGCCGTTCATGCGACAACATTTCCTCAAGCGGTTCAACACACGAACGAGCGAAGAAACGCGCAACCGTGATCTGCGCCTCGTATATGCGGATCGCACCCCGCTCGCCAGCATGGTTTACGCGCAAGATCTGCTGGATGGTTCGATTGTCCAAGCGAGCGCGGCGTTCAGTTCGTGGCCGTACCGGCAATCCGCTCGCGCCACCGCCGTGCCTTTTCGCGCAGCTCGACAACATCGAGATCCACCAACATGCGCTCGCGCAACTTGCTCCGCCCGGCAATCCACACATCGCTGACCTGGTGGCGACCGACGGCATAGATCAGTTGCGAGATCACGTTGTACATCGGCTGCGTCTCGATGTCGTCGAGGCGGATCGCACAAAGGTCGGCCTGCTTGCCGACTTCGATCGAGCCGATGCGTTCACTCCAGCCGAGCGCCTGCGCGCCGCCCAGCGTCGCAATGTGCAGGGTGCTCGCTGCATCGAGCGCGCTGGCGTCTTCGGCGACTGCTTTTGCGAGCAGCGCTGCCGTGCGCATCTCGCCGAACATGTCGAGATCGTTGTTGCTGGCGCAACCGTCGGTGCCGAGCGCGAGCTTGACGCCTGCGCGGCGCAGCTTCTCCGCCGGACAGAAACCCGAGGCGAGCTTGAGGTTGGATTCCGGGCAGTGCACGACGGCAACGCCGGCTTCGGCACAGGCTGCGATCTCGGTGTCGGTCAATTGCGTCATGTGCACCGCGATCAGGTGATCGTTGACGAGACCGAGTGACTGCATACGCGCGAATGGGCGCGCGCCGCGCTCTCGTCGCGCTTCCTCGACCTCATGTGCCGTCTCATGCAGGTGCAGGTGCACGGGCAGATCGAGCTGATCCGACAGCATGCGGATGCGCTCAAAGCTTTCGTCGGCGACCGTGTACGGCGCATGTGGCGCAAAGCTGGTGCCGAGCAGGGGCTCGTCGCGGAACTCATCGTGGACGGCGAGTCCCTTGTCGAAATACTCGTCTCTGCTCGATGCCCACGCTGTTGGAAATTCGATGACCGGCAGCCCCACCATCGCGCGGAAGCCTAGCCGGCGATAAGTGGCAGCCTGGATGTCAGGAAAGAAATAGTTCTCGTTGCAGCAGGTGGTGCCGCCGCGCAGCATCTCGCCGATAGCCAGCTCGATGCCGTCGCGCACGAATTCCGGCCCCATCGCCTTCGCCTCGGCTGGCCATACGTGCTCCTGCAGCCATCGCATCAGCGGCAGGTCATCCGCCAGCCCACGCATCAGCGTCATCGGGTTGTGCGTGTGCGCATTGATCAGGCCGGGGATAAGCGCGTGCTCGGCCAGCTCAATGCGTTCACGCGGCGCGAAGCGCGCGCGTGCCTCGGCGACCGGCAGGATCGCGACGATGCGGTCCGCATCGACCGCAACCGCATGGCCTTCGAGCACAACACCGGGCGGCTCGACCGGCACCAGCCAGCGGGGTTCGATCAGGAGATCGATCGGGACCAGCGAATCCGCCATATATTCCTTGTTCCGGCGCCGACCGGAAGCCATCTAGATTGCGGAAAAAGAGGATGAACCCTGGCTTGCGCCGGGGGATTGATTCGCCGCGAAATTCGCTACCCGAATTCGCCGCGAATCAATCACTTGACGCGTGACATGTACTCGCCCGAACGGGTGTCGACTTTGATCTTCTCGCCCTGGCTCACGAACAGCGGCACGCGGACCACTGCACCGGTCTCGAGCTTGGCCGGCTTGCCGCCACCGCCCGAGGTATCGCCGCGCACGCCCGGATCGGTCTCGGTGATTTCCAGTTCGACGAAGATCGGCGCCGTCACCACCAGCGGTGCGCCGTTCCACAGCGTCATGATGCAAACCTCGTTGCCCTTCAGCCACGGTGCCGCATCGGCCATCGCGCTCTTGTCGGCGGCGACCTGGTCGTGCGTCACCGGATCCATGAAATGCCAGAACTCGCCATCCGAGTAGAGAAATTCCATGTCGGTGTCCATAACGTCGGCCGACTCCAAAACGTCGGTCGATTTCATCGTGACTTCCTGAGTACGTCCGTTCTTCAGGTTGCGGAACTTCACCCGGGTGAACGACTGGCCCTTGCCGGGCTTGACGTATTCGGTGTCGGTGATCGTGCACGGATGGCCATCGACGATGATCTTCTGGCCATTCTTGACGTCGTTCATGCCATAACTGGCCATCTGAAACTCCCGTTTTTCACTGAGTGGTGCAGCCACCGGTGGCCGCAGGTGCAAATGCGGCGCCATCACAATCAAAAAGCCGCTCGGCGAAAGCGGCTAGAATGGCGGATTCCCGCGGCCGAACGCATCCGACCTGGTCCGCCAATGATACAAGCTAACCGCATACCGGCGCAGCCCGTGCACTGGCAGCAACTATGGCGCGAGGCCATCAGTGACCCGCACGAGTTGCTGCGCCTGCTCGATCTGTCTGGCCATGCGGAGGCCTTGCTGCCGGCCTCCGATACCGGATTCGCGCTACGCGTCCCGCGCGGCTTCGTCGCGCGCATGCGTCGCGGCGACCCCAATGACCCGCTGCTGCGCCAGGTACTGCCGCTCGCGGCGGAACTGGGCGAGGTGCCGGGCTTCACGCGCGATGCGGTCGGCGATGGCGAGGCGCGAGCAGCCAACGGCGTGCTGCACAAATACGAAGGTCGCGCACTGCTGATCGCGACCGGTTCCTGCGCTGTGCACTGTCGCTACTGCTTCCGCCGACATTTTCCTTACGCCGACGAGACCGCTGCGGCGAATCGTTGGGAGGAAGCCATCGCCCATCTGCGCAGCGACGATTCCATACAGGAAGTAATCCTGTCAGGTGGCGACCCGCTTTCGCTGTCGACATCCAAACTGGCTGAACTCACGGATGCACTGGTGACGATCCCTCACGTCAGGCGCTTGCGCATCCATACCCGTCTGCCTGTCGTACTTCCGGAGCGCGTCGATGAATCGTTCCTGGCATGGATCGACGCCCTTCCCCTTCAGCGCGTCGTCGTCATGCATGCAAATCATCCGAACGAAATCGATCCGTCCGTGGTCGCCGCCTGCGCGCGCTTGCGCGAGTCCGGCGCGACGCTGCTGAACCAGGCGGTCTTGTTGCGCGGAGTCAACGACGATGCGGGGACGCTGGCCGCGCTGTCCGAGCGACTGTTCGACGCGGGCGTGCTGCCTTACTATTTGCATCAGCTCGACCGCGTTGCAGGAACCGCGCATTTCGAAGTCGATGACGTGCTGGCTGAATCCCTGCTGGACGCGCTGCGCGAGCGTTTGCCCGGGTATCTGGTGCCGCGGCTGGTCCGCGAGGTCGCCGGGGCGCCCTCCAAGCTACCGTTGCGAGCCGTACAGCTCATGAACGCGATGACCCATGGTCCAATGACCCATGGAAATACGTGATCGAATCCGGTACATATCGACTGCAACCTCTGTCGTGATCAACGCTCGCCCCGCGATCCCGACACACCGACCACACGCCGAGTAACCCCGGCCCACAATCGGGGCCACCCTATTCGCGATGGACCGCCCGAAGATTCGCTGGACTCTTCCACCCAAGACAACCCTGAACTGACCCGATGAGCCGAGCCGACAACATCATCAAGCTGCTCCTGATCGACGATTCCGCCGACGATGCCGAACAGACCATCAGCATCCTGCGCAACGGCGGTATTGCCGTGCGCCCCGCGCGTGCGACGACCGAAACCGAATTGGAGGCGGCACTGGAACAGCAGGTGCCCGATCTGATCCTCGCCGATCTCGCCTGCAAGGAGCTGAAGTTGACGCAGATTCGCGACGCGGCTGCGCGCGGTGGGCGCGACATCGCGCTGATCGCCTGCGGACGCGGACTATCCGAGGATGCGATCGTGACCGCCTTCCGCGATGGTGCCCGTGCACTCGCCCTGCGCGGCTCGCACGAGCACGTGCAGATGGTGGTCAAACGCGAATTCGAGGCGCTGACGACGCGCCGCAGCGTGCGTCGCCTGGAGGCATCCTTGCGCGAATCCGAGCGTCGTTGCGATGCATTGCTCGACTCCTCGCGCGATCCGATCGCCTTCGTGCATGAAGGCATGCATGTGCGCGCAAACAAGGCTTACCTCGACATGTTCGGGTTCGACGACTTCGAGGATGTCGAAGGCATGTCGATTCTGGACATGATCGCACCCAATGACGCCGACGATTTCAAGACCTTGCTGAAGCGTTTGTCCAAGGGCGACAAGCCGCCCCAACGCCTCAACCTCAAGGCAAAGCGCAGCGACGAAACCACATTCGACGCGACGATGGAGTTCACCGAAGCCAGTTACGAGGGCGAGCCCTGTCAGCAGATCACGTTCCGCTTGCACACCGTCGACGCGAATCTGGCGCAGGAACTCGATTCTCTACGCTCGAAGGACCTTGTTACAGATCTCTTCAATCGACAGTATCTGATGACTCAGATCGATCTGGGCGTCGCGCAGGCGGCCAACGGCAAGGGCGACCAGGCTCTGTTGCTGATCGAGCCGGATGATTTCAAGCAAGTGCTCGATACGGTCGGGCTTGGCAATGCCGACGTCCTGCTGGGTGATCTGGCAACCTTGGTGCGCCGCCACCTGAGCGACGCCGATTGCGCTGGTCGTGTCGGCGAGCACACCTTCGGCATCCTCCTCGCCGGCCGCACGGGCGAAGCGACCAAACAACTGGCCGACACGCTTCGAAATGCGTTCAGCGAACGCATTTTCGAAATCGGCAAGCAGTCGATCAGCTTGACAGTCAGCTTGGGCGGCGCGTTGATCGGCGAAAAAAACGCGAATGCTACGACCGTGCTGAATCTCGCGAGCAGCGCATTGCGGAGCTCGCAGGCCGAGGGTGGCAATCGCATCCACATCGTCGATCCGGCGGAGGAAGACAAGGCAGCGGCAGAAGCCAATCGCCACTGGATCGCTCTCGTCGACCATGCACTGGCGAACAACGGATTCGTCCTGTACTACCAGCCAATCATCAGCCTCCACGGCGCGGAAGGCGACTACTACGAGATCCTGCTGCGCATGGCCGGTCCGAAGGGCGAGATTCCGCCGGGCCAGTTCATGCCGATTGCCGAGCGCCACGGCAGGTTGCCGGCAATCGATCGCTGGGTCATCGCGAACGCAATCCGTGCGATCGCCGAGCGCGAGCGTGCCGGCCATCGCACGACGTTCTTCATCAAGCTGACGGCGCAATCGCTGGACGACCAGACGCTGCTGCCGTGGATCGCGCAACAGCTCAAGACCTCACGCCAGCGCGGCGATTCACTCGTGTTCGAGATGCCGGAAAGCAAAGTCGTGACGAGCCTGAAGCAGGCGCGCGCGTTCGCCAAGGGGCTTGAACAGATTCACTGCGGTTTTGCGCTGGAGCAATTCGGCTCCGGCCTCAACTCGTTCCAGTTACTCAAGCACATTCCGGCGCACTACTTGAAAATCGATCGGAACTTCATGGCCGATCTGCCCAAACAGAAAGACAACCAGGACAAAATCAAGGAAATCTGCGAACAGGCTCACCACGCCGGCAAGCTGACCGTCGCCGAATTCGTCGAGGACGCGGCGAGCATGTCCATCCTGTTCAGTTGCGGCGTGAACTTCGTGCAGGGCAATTTCCTGCAGGAGCCAGAGAAGATCCTGAGTCACGCAGCAGCGTAAATCTCAGTCGCAACAAAAACGGATATGGGAGCGCCGGCAGGCGCGATACCCGCCTGTGCCCAATTCAAGCTGCCGGCGCTCCCACGCGGCTCACATCGCGCGCAATGCGGCGATGCGTTCCTCCAGCGGCGGATGACTCATGAACAGGCGGCTGAGGCCGCCTTGTCCGGAAATGCCGAATGCCTGGATCGCTTTCGGGAGAGCGGTTTCACCCTGATTGCCGGCGAGCCGCTGCAGCGCGGAGATCATGTTGTCGCGACCGCCGAGGCGTGCCCCACCGGCATCGGCACAGAATTCGCGCCAGCGTGAAAACCACATGACGATGAGCGACGCCAGGAAACCGAGCGCGACCTGCAGCACCATCACGATGATGAAATAGAAGACGCCGCCACGGCTGCCCTCGCTGTTGCGGTTGCCGCTCAGCGCGTTGTCGACCACCGTCCCGATGATGCGTGCAAAGAAAATCACAAAGGTGTTGAGCACGCCCTGGATCAGGCCCATCGTTACCATGTCACCGTTCGCGACGTGAGTAATCTCGTGACCGAGCACGGCCTCGACCTGGTTGCGGTCCATGCTTTTCAGCAAGCCGGTGCTGACCGCGACCAACGCATGGTTGCGACTCATCCCGGTGGCGAATGCATTCATGTCCGGCGCATCGTAGACCGCGACCTCCGGCATGCCGATGCCGGCCTTCTGCGCTTCGCTGTGCACCGTATCGAGCAACCAGCGCTCGGACTCGTTGCGCGGCTCGGTGATCACTTGCGCTCCGGTCGTGCGCTTGGCGATCCATTTCGACATCGCGAGCGAAATGAACGAGCCGCCCATACCCATCACAGCCGCCATCAACAACAGCCCGGAGTAGTTGCCGAGCCGCACATGGAACACACCCTGCGCGATGAACAACACGATGTTGAGCAGCACCAAAACCGCAATGTTAGTGCCGATGAAAAGTAGGACGCGCATCATGGGACGTGACTCCTGCGAGCGTGCAAGCCGCACATGGCGGCATAATGTGGCGCTGATACACTGAACTCAAGCATGACGGACGGCACGCCCTGCGCGCTGTCTCTCGCAATCATCCTTCTCCGTTTTCGCCTTACCCATGTACCGCGGACGCTTCGCCCCCTCGCCTACCGGATCGCTGCACTTCGGCTCCCTGGTCGCCGCACTCGGCAGTTGGCTGTTCGCGCGCGCTGCCGGTGGCGAGTGGATCGTGCGCATGGAAGACTTGGATCGTGAACGCGAAATCGTCGGTGCAGCGGACGACATTCTGCAAACCCTGGCTGCATTCGGATTCGAATCTGACCGTGCCATCATCCATCAGAGCCGACGTTCGGACGTATACGCGACCGCATTGAATGACCTCGAGTCTGCGGGACATGCCTATCGCTGCTGGTGCAGCCGCAGCGACCTTGAACCCTTCGCCAGCATTCATCCAGCCGAGTGCATTGCGCAGCCGGCTGCACGCGAACCGGCATGGCGCCTGCGCGTGCGCGATGAAACCATCGCCTTCGAAGACACGATCCGGGGCGCGATCACCCAGGATCTGCGCCATGAAATTGGCGACTTCGTCGTTTGGCGCGCGGATGGTGTCTGCGCCTACCAGCTTGCCGTAGTCGTCGACGATGCCGCGCAGGCGATCACGCACGTCGTACGTGGCGCCGACCTGCTCGACTCGACGCCACGGCAGATCCTGTTGCAACGTCTGCTAGGACTTGCGCAACCGCACTATGCGCACTTGCCGCTGGCGCTCGACGACGCAGGTCGGAAACTGAGCAAACACGATTGCGCGCTTGCGGTCGACGCGCGAGATCCGCTGCCCGCGCTGCGCGCTGCATTGCAGTTCCTTGGCCAGTCGACGTCTACGGCGCGTGATCCCGCGGTGCTACTCTCACAAGCCGCTCAGGACTTCGACGAAAGGCGCATCGCTCGCGTCGCCGCCGCGCCCGCGCCGTATGCGGCAGTGCGGAAGGAAGTTTGCTGATACGGCGGGCACAATCGTGGCGACGCACGCGGCGTCCCCACCAACAATAACGAAGGAGTACGAGTCATGACGACGCGCATCGCCCTGGTCACCGGTGGAACCGGTGGAATCGGCACAGCCATTTGCCGGCACCTCGCGAAACTCGGCCACAAGGTCGCCACCAACTACCGTGACGAGGGGAAAACGAAGGCCTGGCAAGATGCGCAGCGCAAGGACGGTTTCGAATTCGCGATCGCCCCGGGCGACGTCGCCGATGCCACGTCAGCGGAAGCGATGATCCAGGAGGTCGAGCGCCAGCTCGGCCCTGTCGATATCCTGATCAACAACGCCGGCATTACGCGCGATACCACGTTTCACAAAATGAGCGCGCTGCAATGGCAAGAAGTGATTGCGACCAATCTGGGCTCATGCTTCAACGTTACACGCCCCGTCATCGACGGCATGCGCAACCGCAAGTGGGGCCGTATCGTGCAGATCAGCTCGATCAACGGTCAGAAAGGCCAGTACGGCCAGGCCAATTACGCGGCCGCAAAGGCCGGCATGCATGGCTTCACGATCTCGCTGGCACAGGAAAACGCGAAGTTTGGCATCACCGTGAATACCGTCTCGCCGGGCTACGTCGGCACCGACATGGTCATGGCAGTGCCTGAAGATGTGCGCGCCAAGATCGTCGCGCAGATTCCCGTCGGACGTCTCGGTGAACCCGACGAAATTGCCTATGCGGTCGGTTTCTTTGCGGCCGAAGAAGCACGCTGGATCACCGGCGCGAATCTCGCCATCAACGGCGGCCAATACATGGGTTGGTGATGTGCGCGATCAGCAGATGCCCTCCGGCATCTGCTGCGCACATCACCAGGTGAGGCAGGATGCCGAACGGGCGGGTCGGCCACGGAGGGCAAGCCATGGATGGCGTCGAAACAGCCAGGGATGGCGCGCGCGACGGTCTTTCATCGCGATCAGCCGATGCCATCCGGCATCGGCTGCGGCGTTTGCCAGGTGAGGCAGGATGCCGAATGGGCGCGTCGGCCACAGATGGCAAGCCATAGCTGGCGACGAAAGAGCCAGGGATCGCGCGCGCAATGATGGTTCACCGCGCGTGGTTCGATGCTCAGCTGTTTCGTCACAACGCGGTTTGAGCCGCGATTTGCATGAGAACCATCCCTGCCCAACCCTTCACTTGAAGGGGAGTGCTACAAGCATTGCGGCTCTCACCGCTTCCACTGCCCCCACAAAGCCTTCCCGCAAAGGCACCTCAAACAAGGGTGCCCCGCACCATCCGAAACTGGTGCGCCGCCGCACATTCTGCTAGCGTTATGAGATGACCGAACTCCGCATCATCAAGAAGTACCCGAATCGCCGTCTCTACGACACCGAGATCTCGAGTTACATCACACTGGAGGAAGTTCGCCAGCTGGTGCTCGACAACGAGGAGTTTGAGGTCCGCGACGCCAAGACCGGCGAGAACCTGACCCGCTCGGTCCTGCTGCAGATCATCTCGGAATACGAGGATCGCGGCGAACCCATGTTCACCACCAAGCTGCTCTCGCAGGTCATCCGTTTCTACGGTGACTCCCTGCAGGGCTTCATGGGCGGCTATCTCGAACGCAGCCTGCAGATCTTCATGGACCAGCAGCAGCAGTTTCGCAGCCAGCTCAACAATATCCTTGGTCAGACACCGTGGTCGATGTTAAACGGCCTGACCGAGCGCAACGTGGACTTGTGGAAGTCGTTGCAGCAAGGCTTCCTCACCGCTGCCGCCAATACCGTGCGTGAAAACGCGCCGGATGCCGGCAAGCCGAAGAAAGACGCCAAGTCCTGAGCCGATTCGGCACGATACGGTAACGCCAGTTTCGGCGACGTATACCATTGCGTCGCAGCAATTTTTTGCGGCGCACGATGCCGCAGCGCAAGAGCGAGGGGCCATCGATGAGCAAACGCGTCGCCGTTGTCACGGGCGGAATTGGTGGGCTTGGCACCGAAATCTGCAAATACCTGGCCCGCTCAGGGCGCAACGTCATTGCGGCTGATCTGGCGTCGCGCAGTGAGCGCGTAGACGCGTTCCGCGAGGACGTGAAGGAATTCGGCAACTCGATCGTGTTCGAACCGCTCAACGTGACGGATTTCAATGGCTGCGCCGACTTCACTTCGCGCATTCAGGAAACACATGGCGTCGTATCGATCCTGGTCAATGCCGCGGGCATCACGCGCGACACCTCACTGCGCAAGATGAGCCCCGAGCAATGGGGCGATGTGCTCAGGGTGAACCTCGAAGGGGTGTTCAACATGTGCCGCCAGGTCGTCGATGGCATGACGAACCAGGGTTTTGGCCGCATCGTCAACATCTCGTCCGTGAATGGGCAGACCGGCCAGTTTGGCCAGACCAACTACTCGGCCGCAAAAGCGGGCATGCACGGTTTCACGATGGCGCTCGCACGCGAAGTCGCCAAAAAAGGCGTGACCGTCAACAGCGTGTCACCCGGCTACTGTGCAACCGCACTGGTCATGGCGGTGCCTGAGGAAATCCGCCATCAGATCATCGCGAACATCCCGGTCGGTCGCCTCGGCGAGCCACGCGAAATCGCACGCACCGTCGACTTCCTTGCCGCCGAAGACGCCGGCTTCATCACCGGTGCAAACATCCCGGTGAATGGTGGCTACTTCATGGATTTCTGATTCGCAGCTGAAACCGCGAATCAGAAATCGTAGCCGTCGATGTAGATGAAATCGTCCGGCGTGCGCACGCAGTCGTAGGTGACGGTCATCAGATCTCCGGCTTCAACGACGTCGAAATCGGTTGGCCTGATCCCGAACAGCGAATGGGAGTCGATACCCACGTCGACATCCGCCCATTTGTGGGTCGTGAAGTTGTCCGCTTCCGCGGTCAGCGGAATGCCGCCACCGTCGGACAGGAACATGCCGTACTTTTTAAGCGTTCGCAGGAGCGCGCGCACCGACTCCTTGCTGCTGAAGGCGTTCACGTTGAAAGACTGCTTGAGCTTTAAGCGCGAACCGTAGGGGACCGCGTTCACGTTGGTATCGGATGTCGCCAGCGTGCCGTGCGAAGCCGGATGCACGTACTTGTCGTTGGCCATACGGTTGTTGCCCAGGATGAAGCGGATTGCATGGCCGAGATCTCCCTGCGTCTGCGCCGCGGCCCAGACGTCGTCCGCATTGAACAGCAGCGGGGCAATAGGGAATCCGGCACCGTCCGCACTGGTGCAGTGCTCGCCACGACCGTAGCGCGGATAAGCCTTGGTCAGATCCCAGCGCAGGCCGCAGATGGATTGCATGCCGGATGCTCCGGCCGATTCGGTCGCATACGACTCGAACAGAACCTTGGTGGCGTCGTTGACCACCAACAGGTGGCAATCCTCGTTGTCTGCGTCGCAGAACGTGAGCGAGGGCGGATCGGTAGCTTCGATGCCACCGACGGCAGGCACCGGAAACGGAGACCCGGTCGCGTCGCAGTCGGGCGCGTAGTAGCTCGCCTCGTCCGGATACGCGACGATCGGCTGGGTCGCGGTGGACGCGTTTGCGTGGAGCACGTACATGCCGAAGTCGATCTGGAAATCGAAATTGCGGGCGTCGCCCCAGCCAAGACTGGAAAACGCGGCGAGATGGGTCATCATCGGGGCCGAGTTCGTACGCAGTTGCGCCTGGCTCACGTCAACGTTCCAGATCGCATTGGGCTGGGTGAAGCGCGGCAGCGGCGCAGAAACGCCCAATGCCGGCAGGGCGAGCAAGCCGATCAATGCCCATATGCGGTGCATGTTCAATCCCCCTTCGCGAATGCGTGCATCCTCGCCTGCCACAGGGCGAAAATCCGCGCACTGCGTCGCAAGCGCGTTGCCGCCAACTTACCAGACCAGGTCGGCTGGGACGCCATCCTCATCGACGGCATGCGGGTCGCACAGAAGGACCAGCGCTTCCGGGTCGATCACCTGGACGGCAACCGCGGTTTCCTTGGTGACGAGCAGGTAGCGGCCCGCAAACTGCACGATTGCCAGCTCGCCGCCGTTGAGACGCGGCAATTGTTCGGCCGTCACGTAGATGCGGCGGATCTTGTTCGTATGCGGGAAATGACGCGGGATATCGGCGCCCGCATCGTTGATGCCCTTTCCGTTGAGTGCGTTCGCGAGCTTCTGCTTGCGCTCTTTCTTCTCGCGTGCGCGCTGTTCTGCTTCCCGCTGTTCGCGTTCACGCGCTTCGCGTTCGGTCTTGTCGCGCAACGCATACGCCTTGGCCAGATCAATGTCGGACCGATCGCGCGCAGCGGGATGCGGCGCAGACCTGGATTGACCGGGCCGGGGTTGCGCAGGCTTGGACTGTCCGGGCCGATGTTGCGCCTGCGACGGTGGCCGTTGCGACCTCTGCTGTGGCTTGGGCTGCTCGGGTTTCGGCGGGGCGGCAAAGCCGGCCTTCAGCAATTGATCACGGAGCGAGTCGGACATGGGATCGAAGCAGCGTGGTTCGAATAGATTCGGCTTGCAGGAGAGCAGCCGGCCTCAGTAGTGCGGTGGTGGCGGTTCACTTTGCGGGTCGCTCGCGAGCGTGCCGCGCACTGCCACCAGCTCGCTGCGCAGTCGCTCCATCGCATTGCGCATGTCGTGCAGATAGCGGTCGTGCGTAGCTACCACCTCGCTCAAGGTGTTCATCGTATCGTCGACAAAGGCGATACGCATCTCAAGCTCGGTCAGGCGCTCTTCAAGCGAAGCGGACATCGCAATCAGCCGGGCAGTTTCTCGATCAGGTGGCGACCGTGACGAGCGCCGATGGCACCCGCCGCCTCACGCTCCGCAAGGGCGAGGTCGGCTGCCGCCATTTCGCGCACAAGCTCGGCAAAACTGGTCTTTGGCATCCAGCCAAGGCGTTCGCGCGCCAATGTCGGGTCGCCGAGCAGGGTTTCGACTTCTGCCGGCCGGTAATACTGGGGATGGATACGCACGACGACATCACCCGCCTTCAACTTCGCGCCAATCTTCGCGACACTGGCGACGACCGCGTGCTCGTCTGCGCCGATGCCACGGAATTCGAGTTCGATGCCCATTTCGCGCGCGGAGAGAACGACGAAATCGCGAACTGAATGCTGGATACCGGTTGCAATGACGTAGTCGGCTGGCTGGTCCTGCTGCAGGATCAGGTACTGCGCCTCGACGAAGTCGCGCGCGTGGCCCCAATCGCGTTTGGCGTCGAGATTGCCCAGATAAAGGCAATGCTGCAGTCCGCACGCAACGCGTGCCAGACCGCGCGTGATCTTGCGCGTGACAAAGGTCTCGCCGCGGATCGGAGATTCATGATTGAACAGAATGCCGTTGCACGCGTACATGCCGTACGCCTCGCGGTAGTTCACGCTGATCCAGTACGCATACAGCTTGGCCACGCCATACGGCGAGCGCGGATGGAACGGCGTGGTTTCGCGCTGCGGCGTCTCGCGCACGAGGCCGTAGAGTTCCGATGTAGACGCCTGGTAGAAGCGGCAGCGGTCGCCGAGACCAAGGCTGCGCATGGCTTCGAGCACACGCAAGGTACCGATGCCATCCGCATTCGCGGTGTATTCGGGTTCCTCGAATGAAACGGCGACGTGACTCTGTGCAGCGAGGTTGTAAATTTCGTCGGGCTTCACCTGCTGGATCACGCGCAGCAAGCTCAGCGAATCGGTCATGTCGCCATAGTGCAGGCGTACGCCGGGACGACCTTCGTCGAGTTCGTGATAGAGGTGATCAATGCGCTCGCTGTTGAACGACGAAGCGCGGCGCTTGAGGCCATGGACCTCATAACCCTTGGCCAGCAACAGTTCGGCGAGATAGGCGCCATCCTGGCCGGTCACGCCGGTGATCAAAGCTCTCTTGTTGTTCATGCGCGTCACACTGCTCCGGTATTCGCTGTGCCCAGTCCCTTCCCTGCGTCGAAGGGGTCGCGAATAGTAACCGCGCAGCTCAGGCCGGTACAGCTTGCGTCCGTCGCGGCATGCTCAGCCGCGCACGTCAAATCCGCCGCTGAAGATGACGTCGGTCGTCGTCGATGGCGCGCCGGCGGCAATCCAGTCGAAGATCAATGCCTGATCTTCAGGCTGCAGCGGATCCCCGCCAAAAGGCATGCGATGGCCGACGCCCGGCGTATCGCAATTGACCTTGAGGAACAACAGACTCTGATCGGGGTGATTCGGTACCACGCGGGTAAAGGCAGAGTCCTGCGAACTGAGGACGTTGAACACATGCGACCAGGAACCTCCTGCGCTGAGATCGAGGTCCGCCGGCAATGGCGGGTCACCGGAGTGACACTCGATGCAATGGTTGTCAAAAATTCCCTGGATCGCTGACTGATAGTCGATCGTGAACTGGACGGGCACGTCGTCGAGATTGCTGCAGCCGCTCGCCGCAGGCTCGATAGCGCTGCCAGGCGCGAACGCAAACACCGGTATCGCCGCTGACAGCAAGCAATGCGTGAATGCGCGGCAGGCTTGCGGCACGCCCTTGCGCGACGACGCTACGGAAAAACGCAACCGGCTCACCCCATGAAGCCAAGATTCCGGAACGACGCATTGAAATTCGCGAGATTCGGGAAGATGGCATCAAGGTCGCTGCTCGACGTGACACCGAGCCAGCGCGCAAGCGTCGCTGCATACTGCTCGACAGCAATGCCGGGAATGAACTGCCCACGCGAGAAATTGCCGTTGTTGTTGAGCGACTGATCCGGGAACCCGGTGATCGGACCACCGCCGTCGGCGTAAAGACGGCCACCCTGCACGGGGCCGCCCATGGCCATTTGGATGCTGCCCCAGCCGTGATCGGAGCCGTTGCCGTTGGAGGACAGCGTACGGCCGAACTCGCTCATGGTGAATGAGGTGACGTCATTCGTCGCGCCGATTTCGGTCATCGCATCGGAGAACGACTGCAGCGCTGCAGATACCTTGGCCAGCAGCGCACCATGCGCGTTGGCACCTGTACCCATAAGGCCCGAATGCAAATCGAACCCACCAAGCCGGACGTAATAAATCTGCCGCGCCGCATAGTTGTTCTTGCGACTGAGCCTGATCATCCGCGCCACCGACAGGAGCTGGCCGGCAAGCGAATTGTTGGTGGTCACGAAGGGCGTCGTTATCTGGCCGTCGGCTTGGGAAAGACCGTCGTACAGCAAGGCGAACAGATCCCGCCCGCGCTCGAACGTCGTCGCGTACTCGTTCGTGAACATGTCCTGGTAGGTATCTTGCAGCAGATGGTTCAGGGCGACGTCGCGCTGGCCGGACGTTCCGGTGCAGTTGGTCGGATTGCATACCCCTGACAGCTGCGAAAGAGGGTTGGTCGTGCCGCTCGAGGACGACGACATCTGGTACGGGAAGAGTTGCGTGCCCACCTCGAATTTGTTGCTGCCGGAGATCGAGATGCACGGAGAAAGGATCGCATTATTCGCGGGCGGGAATTGCGTGCGCAATTTCGCCATCGCGGAACCGCCCCAGCCGTATCGATTGTTCGCGGCAGTACCGACGTGCCAGAGGTTTTCCTGATCGCTGTGCGAATACAGCTGCGGCGGGCGATTGGCTACCGTGGCGTAGTCGGTCTTGGTGATCGGTTTGGTCAGCGGGCCGGTATTGGCGACAAAAGCGACGCGTCCGGCCGCGTACTGGTTCTTGATCTCCGGCATTTTCGAGTTGAGGAAGTACTGCTGCGAAGTTGCCGAATCGGTGACGACCTGCGCTGAAATCTGCGCCGGCGTCGATGGGCGCGGCAATCCCAGCCCGCCGGGGTTGGTGGTCGCATCATAGGGGCCGCTGCGGGAAGCGGCATAGATGTCGTAGCGGGACTGGTCGTAAGGAACGAGCATGTTCCACGCGTCATTGCCGCCGGCAAGGTAGACGCAGACCAGCGCCCGGTAACCGGTCAATGAGGAAGGCGCTGACGCCGCAAGCGCGGTTCCCATCATGCGCAGCTGCGGGATCAGCGCTGCGGCACCGCCACTGGCGGCAAGACAGGCAAGTTGGCGAATGAAATCGCGACGGCTGCGGCGATCGATCGACATGGGGAGTCCTCAGCGCTGGGTCGCGTATTCGGGTGAAAGGGAGATGATGTAAACGAGCGACCAGGCCTTTTCCTGCGCACTCGCTCCGCTCATGAAGTCGAGCATGTTGATCAGGGTCGTGCGCATGTTCGAGCTCATGCTGCCGTAGAGCATGCGCGCATTCGCTATGTCGACCATCGCTGCAGGCGTCGCAACATTTGCCACAAGCGTCGCCAGATTGACGAGTGGGCGATCCACCGGCAGCGTCTGATTGTCAGGTGGCAGGTTCACCCCGACATAGGCGCGCCGGATGAAATTGTAGAAGAGGTTGCCGGTCGAGTAGGTCGACGATTCGTTGGTGATCTGCAATTCCGGCGAGTACAGATCCTGGTCTGCAAACGGTCCCGGCTGCTGGTAGTCGGGCTCGTAGAAATTAAAAACGGTTGGCGAACCGAGCGGCTTCTGACCCATTGTCGAGAGGAAGGAATTGCCCGCAATCATGACGACTTCGCCATACGCGTTCGGCGCTTGCGGCTGCGCATCCCACGCACGCCAGAGCGCGGTCAGGCGCAACAACGGCTCGCGCAACTTGCCATAGCTGACGGCGGCAGGGGGCGTACGCGCTTCGGTATCAAGCAGGATCGCGCGGATCACGGCGCCGAGATCACCTCGTTCGTGCTGCGCGGTGCCGTTGTCCTCGAACACATTGGCGATGCGTTCGATGTACGCAGGCGAGGGATTGCTGGTAACGAAACGCTGGATCAGCTGGCGCGAAATGAACGGCGCGACATTGGTGTGGCCAGCGATGATGTTGAGCTCGTCGAGCACATCCGTTGCGCAGCTCTGCCCTGCAGGAATGGTAAGCCCGGCAAGCACGGTCTTGGGCGTATTCGGGGTGCCATCGTCGCCGGTGACGTCGTGGCGCATGTTGTTGCCGGTGGGGAACAGCTCGGTGCCCCAGCACGCCATCCTGTTGAAGGAACCCGCCGCGGTGATTGCACCACCGTAGAAGTTTGCCGGATTGGTTGGCGCATCGCTGTAAGTAAAACCGGTGAATACCTTGGCGGTATGCGTGATGACGGTCTGGTCGTAGGTGGGAATCGGGTTGCCCGCGTTGAGCACCGGCGAGAAATCGAGATTGAGCTGAACCAGTCCCACCGAGAACAACTGCATCACCTCACGCGCGTAGTTCTCATCGGGTTG
>JBDSNK010000039.1:0-3274 GCA_039915385.1 Dokdonella sp. | reverse complement strand
ACACGATCGTGCCGTCGAGCTCGCTCGTGCCCTCGAACGATCCGACCCTGCTGTTCACGAATTCCGGCATGGTGCAGTTCAAGAACGTGTTTCTCGGCAGCGAGAAACTGAAGTTCGTGCGCGCAGCCGACGTGCAGCGCTGCCTGCGTGCTGGCGGCAAGCACAACGATCTCGATTCGGTCGGTTACACCGCGCGCCACCATACATTCTTCGAGATGCTCGGCAACTGGTCGTTCGGCGACTACTTCAAGCGCGCGGCGATCGAGTGGGCGTGGGAGTTCCTGACCGGCGTCCTGAAGCTGGACAAATCGCGCCTGTGGGTCACCGTCTATCACACCGACGAAGAAGCCTTTGGCATCTGGAACAAGGAAATCGGTGTGCCGGCCGAGCGCATCGTGCGCATCGGCGACAACAAGGGTGCGCCGTACGCATCGGACAACTTCTGGCAGATGGCCGACACCGGCCCGTGCGGTCCCTGCACAGAGATTTTCTACGACCACGGCGCGGATATCGCCGGTGGGCCACCCGGTTCGCCCGATGAAGACGGCGACCGTTACATCGAAATCTGGAACCTGGTTTTCATGCAGTTCGATCGCGCCGCCGATGGCACGCTGTCGAAGCTGCCGGCACCCTGCGTCGATACCGGCATGGGACTCGAGCGCCTTGCGGCCGTGCTGCAGCATGTGCATTCGAACTACGAAATCGATCTGTTCCAGCATCTGATCAAGCTCGCGGGACGACTGACCCACACGACGGATCTGGAAAACAAATCGCTGCGCGTGATTGCCGATCACATCCGTGCATGCTCGTTCCTGATCGTTGACGGCGTGTTGCCGTCGAACGAAGGGCGCGGCTATGTGCTGCGCCGGATCATCCGTCGCGCGCTGCGTCACGGTTACATGCTCGGGCAGAAGCAGCCGTTCTTCCACTCGATGGTTGGGGCGCTGGTTGAGGTGATGGGCGATGCATATCCGGAATTGACGGCCAAGCGCGAATTGGTCGAGCGTGCGTTGAAAGCCGAGGAAGAGCGCTTTGGTGAGACGCTGGAACAAGGCATGAAAGTGTTCGAGGAAGTCGCCAAGGGTTCGGCTAAGACGATTCCTGGCGAGGCGGCGTTCAAGCTGTATGACACCTATGGTTTCCCTGTCGATCTGACAGCAGACATAGCGCGCGAGCGCGACCTTGCGGTCGACATGGCCGGCTTCGAAGCGGCGATGCAGCAGCAGCGTGAACGCGCCCGCTCTGCCAGCCAGTTCGACAGCAAGGCGACATTGCCAGCGGAAATCGCGAGTGCGCTCGCGCCGACAAAGTTTCTTGGCTACAACGCATTGGCAACTGAAGGTGCAACAGTGCTGGCGATCGTGCGCGACGGTCGCGCCGTCGACGCGCTTGCCGATGGCGAGGAGGCGATCGTGATCCTCGATCACACGCCTTTCTATGCCGAGTCCGGTGGCCAGGTCGGCGACGTGGGCGAACTGAATAATTCCGCAGGCCGACTTGAGGTTAGCGATACGATCAAGCTCGGCGGCGTATTCCACGCACATGCCGGCCGCTGGCATGGCGCTGCCTTGCGTACAGGCGCGAGCGTGAATGCAGAAGTCGATGCCGTTCGCCGCCAGTCGACGGTCCTGAATCACTCAGCGACGCATCTGTTGCATGCCGCGCTGCGCAAGGAACTGGGTACGCATGTCCAGCAGAAGGGCTCGCTGGTCGCCCCCGATCGCCTGCGTTTCGACTTCTCGCATTTCCAGCCGATTGGAAACGATGAGCTCGGCCGCATCGAGGACTTGGTCAACGCCGAGATCCGTCGCAATAGCGAGGCAGAAACACGCGAGATGGCCTATCCGGATGCGCTCGAATTTGGTGCGCTTGCATTGTTTGGTGAAAAGTACGGAGACGAAGTGCGCGTGCTGAAGATGGGTAATTTCTCGACCGAGCTGTGTGGCGGCACGCATGTCAGTCGCACCGGCGATATCGGTCTGTTCAAGATCGTCGGCGAGAGTGGCGTCGCTGCGGGTGTGCGTCGCATCGAAGCAGTAACGGGCGCGGCTGCGATTGCGTTCGTGAATGCCGAAGAGGCGCGTCTGGACCAGATCGGCGACTTGCTCTCCTCGCAGGGTGACGAAGTCGTCGACAAGCTGCGCCAGCTGTTCGATCGCCAGAAGAAGCTCGAGCGCGAACTCGAATCCTATAAGGCGAAAGCGGCAAGTTCGGCGACACAGGATCTGGGCGGGTCAGCGCACAAGTTTGGAAACATCAGCGTCGTCGCGGCACGAGTCGATGGACTCGACGCGAAGGCGCTGCGCGATGGCGTCGATTCGTTGAAGCAGAAACTCGTCGATTGCGTCGTACTCCTTGCCGCGGGTGCGGACGGCAAGATCGCACTGGTTGGCGGTGTGCACGGAGCCGCGCTCGGCAAGATCAAGGCGGGTGATGTCGTAGCGCACGTCGCTGCATTGATCGGCGGCAAAGGCGGCGGTCGCCCCGACATGGCGCAGGGCGGCGGTGTCGACTCGCCAGCACTGGATCAGGCGCTCGCTGCATTGCCGGAATGGATTGCCGCGCGGCTTGGGTGAATGTAAAGAAATTGCGAAGACGCGTAGGTACTTTCGTTCATTGCACGCACCGGATGCGTTGGTTAGTATCGGGTCGCCCTGAAATCGCTGCCACCGCCGCTCGCAACGCGTGGTGTAACAAGAACGGCGGGTCGGGCTGAGGGGAAAGGGCTGCGAGGGAGGTTGCCGCCTGGTTCCCGGTATGGTGTTGGCGCGACAGATCGAAATGAGAACAAGCGCAGTCACCATTCATCGGACCGATAAATCGTGTTAAGGAGAGCACCACATGCTTATTTTGACTCGCCGGGTAGGCGAGACGTTGATGATCGGTGACGAGGTGACCGTCACTGTTCTCGGCGTCAAAGGAAACCAGGTCCGGATTGGGATCAACGCTCCAAAGGACGTGGCCGTGCATCGAGAGGAAATCTACCAGCGCATCAAGCGCGAGTTGGCGCCCGGCGAGGCATCAGCGGAGGGTTCCGGCGGCGGTACCGAAAGCTGAGCTTTACCGGAGCCGCTACACTCGCTATTCTCCGCGCCCCGAACTTGCGCGGCGAATTGAGCTGGTGCCTGTTCGGTAATGCGAAAAGTGTGAACCCGGAGAGATGGCCGAGTGGTCGAAGGCGCGCCCCTGCTAAGGGTGTATAGGGTCAAAAGCTCTATCGAGGGTTCGAATCCCTCTCTCTCCGCCAGATACGAAAAACGCCCCCTCGTGGGGC
>JBDSNK010000028.1:0-3182 GCA_039915385.1 Dokdonella sp. | reverse complement strand
GGGGACCTTGCCCAGGTGGCGGAATTGGTAGACGCACTAGCTTCAGGTGCTAGCGGGGCGACCCGTGGAGGTTCGAGTCCTCTCCTGGGCACCATATCGAGATGAACGAACCCGCCGACTGGCGGGTTTCTTCTTTTACGGCTTTTCAGGGGTGGCTGTAGTGGCCGGGTCCGCGATCAGCGGATTCACGAACACATGCAGCGAGTGCTGCGCGATTGCCTCGGCCGCCTATCGTAGTATTCGCAAGCGCATCGGCACAAGGCGCCGCTCAAGTACGCTCGCAATCGGCGCGACGCATTCGCGTGCAAGTGGCTCTTGTACGACGCGCGCATTTTTCGGATCTTGGCACTGCACCAACGAGGGCCATTCTCGCGGCGGTGCCGCGAACCCGAGGCATGCGCATGAATTCTCCGCTTCTGATCCGCAGCGTACGCGAAGAAGACTTCCGCGCATGGAAAATGCTGTGGGATGGGTACAACGCGTTCTACGGACGAACAGGAGCGACCGCCCTGCCGACGAAGATCACGCAGACGACCTGGGAACGCTTCTTCGACGCCTACGAGCCGATGCACGCGCTGGTCGCGGAAAGCGCAGGTGACCTGCTTGGCCTGACGCATTTCCTCTATCACCGCAGCACGATCCAGCTCGGTCCGAGCTGCTATCTGCAGGATCTGTTCACTGTCGAAGCCGCGCGCGGCAAGGGCGTCGCGCGCACCCTGATCAATGCGGTCTACGAACAGGCTCAAATGGCAGGCTGCAAACGCGTCTATTGGCAGACGCATGAAACGAATAGGACCGCGATGCAGCTGTACGACAACGTGGCGGAAAAATCCGGCTTCATCGTCTATCGCAAACTGCTGTAGTTCGCACAACGGGTGCGGTGCCGGCTCGGCTCATCGCAAACCGGCACCGCTGTTTCGCTTACGCTGCGTCGCGCGTGGCACCTTCCTTGTTTCGCAAACGCAGATCCTGACCCGCTGCCATCACCATCGCGGTAATCGCTTCGATCGCATTGCTGTTGCGCCCATCACCGCCGACCAGTACCTGCGGCACGACTTGCAACTTCGCTTCCGCAATCGCACGCGTGATCTGCCCTGAGATTTCCTGCGCCAGCCGGATCTCCGGGCCACCGAACGCCTCCACCTGCTTCTGCGCGGCCAGCGCCGTCGCCTCGCCCTCGAGCTGGATGCGGTTCGCATTCGCCGCACCGATCGCACGAATGCGCTCGGCATCGGCAACCGCGACGTTACGGATCTTCGCTGCATCCGCCTCGCCTTGACGCGTTTGCGTCTTCACTTCAGCAAGACCCTTGTTTTCCGCCATCTCGATAGCGATGCGCGATTGGGTCAAGCCTTTCTGCTGCGCGGCCACCGCCTCCGCTTCGCGCAGGGTGCGCTCCTTGACCGCCGCTTCCTCCTGACGCGCATAGGTCTCGACCTGCTCGCGCGCGACCTGGCGATCGCGCAACTGCACCAGGATGTTTTCGATCTGATCGTTGCTGCCTGCCGAAGAACGCGGCGTGCCGATCAGCACCTCCTGCAGTTCCAGGTTGTACATCGCGAACTTGGCCTTCATTTCAGCGAGCGCCTGTCCCTGGATGTCCGCACGCTGCTGCAGGAGTTCGATCAGGGTCTTGGTCTGCGCGGTGTTCTTGAAGTACGCCGACACCATCGGGTCCAGCGTCTGCTCGACCAGCTTCTGCACATCGCCGAAACGCTGGATCACGCGCGCGGCCTTCTTGTAGTCGATGTGCACCACGACCGACAGCGGCAAGGTCGGCTCGAACGCGTCGCGCGTGATCAACGAAATTTCCTTGAGGTTGCGATCGAAATCCGAGCCCGACTGACCCGATTCCCATTTCAGGATGAAGTTCGTCGTCGGCACTTTCACGATCGCGCCAGCGAAGCCGTTGAACGGATACTTGCCCGGCATCATCGGCGCTTCCCACACACCACGCTCGCCGACGTCGACGAGTTCACCGTGCTGGTATTCCTCGCCGCTGCGATCCTCGCCGCGCAAGCCGGTGAAGCTGACAACCACGCCAACCATGCCCATCGGGATCATCGTCTTCTCGATGAATTGCACGCTCGCGAACAGGCGGTTGACATAGTAGGTACCGTCGACCAGCACCTGGTACTGGCGACCGCGATGGCCGCCGGCGGCGAGGAAGCGATCCGCATCCTGGAAATGATTGTGATAGCGCGCGACATCGCGGCGATCCCGTCCCACGGCCGGAGCGATCAGCTCGCCGGGCGGCAGGCCAGGGCCGTCATGCACGGTCATCACCCCGATGAGGTCCTTGCTATCAGTGATCAGGACCGGATGAAAGCCATCGCGCGATTCAATCTGCGTGCGCATTGCGACGATGGTATCGCCGTCGGCGCGCGCAAGTTCCAGCGCATACGTCGACGCACGCGTGAGCACGATGAACTGCGCCGCGTTGATCGCGTACACGCCTTCACGCAGCAGCTTGCGCTGCGGACCCTTCTGGCCGCCGCTGGCGAGGAAGCCTCTTACATCTTCGAACTCCATCGCACTCGCGTTGGTGGCGAGCGATTGGCCGGGTTCCAGCGGCTTGCCGTCACGCGCGAACACGTAGCCGATCTCGCCCTGCGGCACGACCACGAGGTCGACCTTGTGCACGCGGTACTGGAACGGAAACAAGGTGTGATATCCACCGCGCAACAGGTCGGGCACATAACCCGCCTCGTCATTCAACGCGATGATGCCCTGCCCGACCGAACCCCTGGTCGACCACAAACGCTCCAGCACACCGACGCGATTGTTCGGCACATAGACGATGCTGGACCAGATCAACAGCAGGCCAAGCAAGACGCCACCGGCAACAAGCCACTCGGAGAAACTTAGAGTGAACTGCAACATGGACAAACTCCTGTTCTTGCGAAGAACGCGGCTCGACAACGCCGCGTACCGGGCACGTTGTCAGGATGACAACGCGGACGGATTCGGGACGTGCGCCGGCAACGTGCATCACGCGGATGCACGCGGGCGCAATCGAATGGCGGGCTAAATGGGTTTGCTCGGCCAACCGGCAGCGGTGCGCCGGTGTCGCGTCAGAGGAACGCGTGGTGGAGCGAATGCAGCGTCTTGGGCTGCGTGATTGGACAACGCTCCGTCACGTGCAGAGGCAACGATGGCGGACTTCCTGGCGAAACGGGCAG
>JBDSNK010000282.1:0-3576 GCA_039915385.1 Dokdonella sp. | reverse complement strand
CGCGTGTTCCTGTTCCTGCACACCGATGATTTCTGGCGCGACCATGCCGCCTACGCGGCACGCGGTGTCGAGTTCGTCGAGACACCGCGCGATGAAAGCTATGCGACGGTGGTGGTGTTCAAGGATCGCTATGGCAACCGTTGGGACCTGATCCAGCCAAAAACGTGAAACCATCGCGCCTCAGAAGCGAAGGCCGATCGCGACGCGGGTCTGGTCGAGGTGGGTGAAGTTCACCGCGCGTTCGCGCGCGAGCTTGCAGAACCACTCGCGGTAGTCGTATTCCAGCGCCAGCGCGAAGCCGTGCACCGACACGTCATCGTCCGCAAGGCCATGCTTGTACGACGCATCCACGGTCAGGCGCGAGGCATCGTCGAGGTGAATCTTGAGCAGCGCATGCGTGATGCGCTGCTGCGTGTGCAGACGATCGTCGCGCACCTGGTACACGGAAATCTCGCCCTGCGGCAGCAGCGCCTTGGTGCCCAGCCCGAGTGTGATCGCGTCGTTCGGGTCGAAGTTGAGGTTGTAGTACGGACGCAGATTGGTGCGGCCGATGCCGACGATCGCATACGTGTCGCCGCCGATATTCGCCTGTGCCGAGCCGCCTAGGAATCCACGCGTGGCCGCCTGCGCAGAAAGCTGCAGGCTGACGATACCCAGATCCGGGTCGTACTCATAGCCTGCGCGCGTCTGGCGAAAATGCTGCTGGTCGGCGTACTGGCCGATCCAGACTTTCTGGTCACCGATATCGCGGCGCAGGTTCACATCCCAGGCGTCATTGCCGTCGGAATTGACGTACCACGCAGGCGTCAATTTGCAGGGCGGACCGTCCGTCGCAGGCGCTGCGGCATCCTGCGCATGGGCGAATCCGGCCAGCAGGAGGAGCGCAAAGCCGCACGGCAGCAGGCGCGGCGACAACGGGGCGGAGCGATTCGGCATGGCGACGGCCTTCCAGAAGACGCGCGATGGAACACATCGCGTGTGATTTTTGCCGCTCCTGCGCGAATCACGGTTCCGTAGCGCAAGATCGGAGGTGATGGAGTGGATAGGGTACAGGCTCGGATGACGACGGATTCCATGCGCGCGCAGTTTCAGGCGCTGCTCGAACGCCATCGCGGCATCGTGTTCAAGGTAGCCAATACCTATTGCCGCCATGCCGAGGACCGGCGCGACCTCGGCCAGGACATCTGTACGCAGGCATGGAAAGCGTTTCCGGCCTGGGACTCGCAGCGGCCGTTTTCGACCTGGATGTACCGTATCGCGCTGAATGTCGCGATCTCATACGCACGCGGCAACGACGAACGCCTGCGCAACATTTCGCTCGACGACAACGACAGCGAACCGGCACATGACGACGACGCTGCACGCGATGCGGACGACAGCGTGCGCGCGCTGTACCACTGCATCGCACAGTTCGACCCGCTGAACCGGGCGCTGCTGCTGCTCTACCTTGACGAGAAAAGTCAGCGCGAGATCGCCGACATTCTCGGCCTCAGCGAAACCAATGTGGCGACCAAGATCGCGCGCCTCAAGCAACGCATCCGTAACGACATCAACCCGACTGGAACCTGAGCATGGAATCCATCATGGAACTCGACGACCTCAAACTCGCTTGGAAAACGCTGGATCGCCGGCTGGAGCAGCAGACCGCGCTGAACCTGCAGCTGTTCAAGGACGGTGGACTGGAAAGGACACGGCGCGGACTGCGTCCCCTCGTATGGGGACAAGCCGCGCAGATGCTGATGGGTGCGGCCGGTGCGCTGTGGTTCGCACCGTTCTGGATCGCGCACTTGCAAGAACTGCCGCTGCTGCTGGCCGGCCTGGTGATGCATGCGTATTGCATCGGCCTGATCGCGTTCGGCGCGGTGATGCAGACGCGCATCGCACACATCGACTACGCCGCACCCGTGCTGCAGATCCAGCGCGAATTGCTGGCTCTGCGCCGCACCTACGTGATCGGCGGCCTGCTGCTCGGCCTGCCCTGGTGGTTCCTGTATGTGCCGCTGATCATGGTGCTGGCGAAGATGGGCAGCAATGCGGACGTCTTCGACAACGCGCCCTCATTCGTCTTCATCAGCCTCGCGGTGGGCGGCGCAGGCCTCTTGCTGACCTGGGCCTTGCATCGCTGGGCGAAACAACCGGAGCGCGCACGCATCAGACGCTGGCTCGACGATACCGCCGCCGGCGCGAGCATTCGGCGCGCGCAAGCAGCGGTCGACGATCTCTCGCGGTTCGAGCAGGAGTGATGGGTGGCGGCGTCGCATTCGCGGCGCCGGTCCTCGTCGTTTCAATGCGCGTCAGCGGCATCCTGCGTCACCCAGACTGTCACGCTGTTCGCGATCTCCGGCACCGGCACATCGGCCAGCGTCGCGAGGATGTGCACGCGTTCGCGATACGCGCGATTGTGGGGATCGGGTTGCTCGATCGGCTGGGTCACCCATTCGCTGAGGAAGCGCTGCGCAGCGCGCTGCACGTCTGGATCGCCTTGCGCATCGAGCAACGCCGCCCTGGCAACCGGCACAAAGGCGAACCCTGCGCGCTGCAGGCCAGCGACCTTGTCGTCGCGAAGGCGCTTGAACAACGCGGCCTGCGTTGGCACATCGAGTGCGCGTACTTGCGCGCCCACCTCGTCGACGAGGCGGGTCAGCGCGACATCCGAATTCGCGGCTATCGTGGTCGGCGTAGTGAAGCGAATATGTCCCAGCGTGTCGGCGTAGACGCCCTCCCCGACCTTCCATTGCACGCGTTCGCCGTCGGCGAGCACGGCACGCCGCGGCTCCGTCGCGACCATGCGGCCGGTGCGGTCGAAATCCGCATACATGTCGCTGATGATCTCGGCAACCTGCGGGCTCAGACGCGCGATCGCACGCGGGAACTGCTCGCTCCACCACGGCAAGGCGAGCAGCGGCAGTGCGCCGGCAAGAATTGCCGCCGGCAACGGCAAGCCGGATAGCAGTACGGCCATGCCTTCGACCCAGACCAGCAGGCCGATGCCGGCCATCACGAGCACCAGTAGCCAGCGGCCGATCGGACCCGGCACACGGCGGGTCTCCACATAACCGCTTGGCATCGCATGCGCTGCATCCTGCGGATCGAACGCGAGCGGGAACACGGGCAACGACGTGGACCAACCCGCGACCGCGTGCTCGAGAGGACGATCGAATTCCACCTGCAGCGCTTCCAGCTCGGTCTTCGGCGGCGGATCGCTCATCATGAACGTATCCGCAGGCGCGTTTGCGGCTAGCCATGCCCTTGCGTTCGGACTCATGCGGATCTGCGGCAGCGCAAAGCCGCGCTCGTCGCGCATCCACGCAAACGGCACCTGCGGCGCCAGCGTGTCGAGGTCGTGCAGCGTGTACGACTCGTTGAACGCAAAACGGTTGCCGCAGAACGCGCGTTGCAACGGCGCGCCCCACTCGCCCGCATATTCGACGATCTCGCACGGCTGCGCTTTCGCGAAGGGGCGCCAACGCGGATGCGTGCCCATCGTCGCCGGATCAAACTCGATCGCCACCCAGCTCGCCACGATGCGCGCGTCAGCGTGCGCCGTGAAGGCCGAATAGTGCGCGGCGTCGATGC
>JBDSNK010000263.1:0-6331 GCA_039915385.1 Dokdonella sp. | reverse complement strand
GGCGAGGATCCCTGGGTTGCGATTGCGCGCCGGTATCCGACCAATACGCGAATCCTCGGCAAGGTCTCCAACGTCACCGACTACGGCTGCTTCGTCGAGCTGGAACCTGGCGTCGAAGGTCTGGTCCACGTGTCCGAGATGGATTGGACCAACAAGAACGTCAATCCGGCCAAGGTGGTGCAGGTCGGTGACGAAGTCGAAGTCATGGTGCTCGACGTCGATGAAGAGCGTCGTCGCATCTCGCTTGGCATGAAGCAGGTTAGTGCCAATCCGTGGGAAGCGTTCGCTGCGATCCACAAGAAAAACGACAAGGTTTCGGGCACGATCAAGTCGATCACCGACTTCGGCATCTTCGTCGGTCTCGACGGCGGTATCGATGGCCTCGTGCACCTGTCCGACATCTCGTGGCAGACCACTGGCGAAGACCTCGTGCGCAACTTCAAGAAGGGCGACGAGATCGAGGCGGTCGTGCTTGCGGTCGACCCGGAGCGCGAGCGCATCTCGCTCGGCGTCAAGCAGCTCGAACAGGATCCGTTCGGCCAATTCATGGCTGCACACCCGCGTGGCAGCATCCTCAACGGTACGGTTCGTGAAGTCGATGCCAAGGGCGTGACGGTCGACCTTGGCGAAGGCGTCGAGGGCTACCTGCGTGCGAACGACATTGCCAAGGAACGCGTCGATGATGCGACCCTGCACTTCAAGGTCGGCGATCCGGTCGAGGCCAAGTTCACTGGGATGGATCGCAAGGGCCGCAGCCTGCAGTTGTCGATCCGCGCGAAGGACGAAGAAGACTTGCAGAGCACTCTGGACGAGTACCAGAGCGCAACGGGCGGCACCACCAAGCTCGGCGCTCTGCTGAAGGAACAGCTCAATCGCTGATGCAATACGACGCGGCGTGCGGCACGACCGCGCGCTGCTGGATTCCTGCGCGCACCGGTAACGGTGCGCGTTTTTTTGAACCGAGAATACGTCTATCGCGATGACCAAGTCGGAGCTGATCGAATCCCTGGCCCTGCGGCAGAAGCATTTGGCTGCCAACGATGTCGAGCTTGCCGTCAAGAGCGTGCTCGAGCAGATGAGCCTTTCCCTATCGACCGGCGAACGCATCGAGATCCGAGGATTCGGAAGCTTCTCGCTGCACTACCGTCCACCGCGCATGGGGCGCAATCCCAAGACCGGTGATTCAGTCGCCCTTCCAGGCAAGCACGTGCCGCACTTCAAGCCGGGCAAGGAACTGCGCGAACGAGTCAACGAAAAGATAGAACGTGCGGTTTTGGCGACGTCGGTCGAGACAGCCTGAATCGTTCATCAAAGGCGTCCCGATGTGTTTGCGTCAAGATCGTGACCGCTGCGCACGCGAATCGGGGGAATGCCTGCCGAACCCCGTATCATTCGCCGGCCTGAGCGCTGCCTGCCGTCTATGCGTTTGATCCTGATTCTCCTCACCCTGATCGTGATCGCCAGCGGCGCCATCTTCGGCGCGCTCAACGGCGCGCGTATCCCTGTTGATTTCTATTTCTTCCAGACGGATGTGCCGACCGGCGTTGGTCTGCTTGGCATGCTGCTCATCGGCTGGTTGCTGGGTGGTCTCGTCGCGTGGCTTGGCCAGACACGGCGGTTGCGCCATGAATCGCGCAAGGCGCGCGTGCACTTGCACGAACTCGATGCGGCGCAGGCGCGCAAGGTCGGCGACGCATGAGCGAACTTCCGTTCGCATTGCTGTTTCTGCTGCTGCCGGTCGCTGCATTCTCCGGTTGGGTGCTCGGCCGTCGCGGTAGTGAGCGCAGCTCGGGCGCGCGCGTCAGCGAGCTGTCGACAAGTTATTTCCGCGGCCTCAATTACCTCCTCAACGAGCAGCAGGACAAGGCGATCGAGGTCTTTCTGAAGCTCGCCGACATCAACCGCGATACCGTTGAGACGCATCTTGCTCTGGGCAACCTTTTCCGTCGACGCGGAGAAGTTGATCGAGCGATCCGCGTTCACCAGCACCTGATCGCTCGACCCAACCTGAGCCAGGAAGAAAAAACGGTTGCCCTGCTAGAGCTTGGCGAAGACTACATGCGTGCTGGACTGCTCGATCGCGCCGAGACGCTGTTCACCGATCTGGTCGCGATGGACGCGTTGGCGCCTTCGGCGCTCAAGCATCTGATAGGAATCTATCAGCACGAACGCGACTGGACCAAGGCAATCGATCACGCGCGACGCCTGGAGAAAGCCACTGGCGAATCGCAGGGTGCTGTCATCGCGCAATTTCACTGCGAACTGGCCGAACAGGCACGCGCGCACGGCGCGCGCGAGGATGCCCGCACGCAGGTGACAAACGCATTTGCGGCCCAGCCCGATTGCGTGCGCGCGAGCATGATCGAAGGCCATATCGAATCCGCTGCAGGCCACCTCGATGCAGCGATTGGTGCATTCGAGCGCGTCGCCGAGCAGGATGTCGACTACGTGCCGGAGATACTCTCGCCGTTGCTCGACTGCTACGCGCGTGCGCAGCGCATGCAACGCGCTGAGGAGTTCCTGCTCGACATTACCGAACGCTATCAGGGTGTGTCGCCGGTATTGGCGCTGGCCAAGGTTTATGCGGAGACTCGCGGTGAACCGGCGGCGGTCAAGTTCCTCAATCGTATCCTGCGCGAACGCCCGTCTGTACGCGCGTTGATGGCGATGATCGATGTCAATTTGCACACCGCGAGCGGCGAGGCACGCGAGAATTTTCTGATTCTGCGCGAGCTCACACGCAAACTGGTCGAAGGCAAGGCGATGTACCGCTGCAACCAGTGCGGATTCGGCGCAAAGGCGCATCACTGGCAATGCCCCAGCTGCAAGAACTGGGGCACGGTGCGACCGATCCACGGCGTTGTCGGCGAGTAGGGCGCAGGTGAGCGACGGCATTCGCATGTACGCCGACAAGAATTTTCTGTTGCTGCTGATCACGACGATGGTGTTGTCGGCCTCGCTGACCTCGATCGCGATCCGTTATGCGCTTCGCCGATCGCTGCTCGACCTGCCCGGGCGGCGACGTTCGCACGACGCGCCAACGCCGCGCGGTGGGGGGGTTGCGATTGTGGTCGCGATGCTCGCAGGTTTCAGCACTCTTCTATTGTCACGCTCAAGTGGCAGCGTGGGATATCTCGTGGTGCTCGCGCCACCCGTGATCGGCATAGCGCTGGTCGGATGGCTCGATGATCACGGTGGACTTTCCACGCTCAAGCGTTTCGCGATGCATTGCGTCGCCGCCGCGTGGGTCTTCGCTGCGCCTTTGTTTTTCTTCACCGTATTCGTCGGGGAAGGGCCGACCGACAATGTCGGGCTCGCGATTTTCGTCGGACTCGCGGTGACCACCGCCCTTGTCTGGTCGATCAACCTGCACAACTTCATGGATGGAATCAACGGATTGCTCACCTTTCAGGCGCTATTCGTGTTCTGCGCGCTGGCGGGCTTGTTCGACTGGAAGGGTGCGGGCGGAAGCGCTCCGTTGCTGGTATGTGCTGCTGCCTGTGCCGGGTTTCTGCCGTTCAATTTTCCGCGCGCTCGCGTGTTCATGGGTGATGTCGGCAGTGGGGTGCTCGGATTCGCGATCGCGGTCGCCGTGCTCTGGCAGACTGGCATGCCGAGAGTCGCTGCGGCGAGCGGGCTCGTGCTGTGTTCCGCCTTCGTTGCCGACGCGACTTGTACCTTGCTCTCGCGCATGCTCGGCGGTCGCCGTTGGTATAGTGCGCACCGCGAACATCTGTACCAGTGGCTGGTACGTTGCGGGTACTCGCACGCGCGTGTCGTCGCGCTTTACATGGGCTGGAATCTGTTGATCGTGTTGCCTGTCGTCTACTGGATGAACCGCTCCGCCGAGCTGGCAGACCACTCCGGTGCGGTTGCGCCGTCGACCGGTATCGGCGCAGCAGCGGCCGTCTATTCGCTGGCCGTCATGGTCTGGTGGTTGGGCAAGCGCCGCTGCCTGAATGGGGTGGCGATGCGGAGGCGGCATGCTGCTGCGTAAGGCGATCGCGGCCATCCATCCGCGCCTGGCGGTCGTTGCGCACGACATGTTCATGGTCTGGGTTGCGTGGACTGCGGTAAGCATGATGCGCTGGTCGCTGGAGCCCAATCCTGCGCCGGTGTTTTTGTTCGGTACCGAGGCATGGCTGGTGCTTGCCGCGCAGGGTCTTGTCTTCTGGTGGACCGGCCTGTATCGAGGCCTGTGGCGCTTTGCCAGCGTGCCAGATATCTGGAACATCTTCCGCGCCTGTCTCCTCGGCGCGCTCGCGATAGCAATCACCCTGTTCCTGTACAACCGCCTCGCCACGGTGCCGCGCACCGTACTCGCGGTGTATCCGTTCGTATTGGCGATTCTGCTCGGCGGTCCGCGCCTGCTCTATCGCTACTGGAAGGACAGCCGTCTCGACTTCATCACCCGCACGCCGAGCCTGCGCGTCCTCGTGCTCGGCGCCGGCAAGGCCGGTGACGCGCTGGTGCGTGACTTGCGTCGTGAAAACCGCTACGCACCGGTCGGCTTTCTCGACGACAACGCGCAATTGCGGGGTTCGCGCCTGCATGGCATTCCAGTTCTCGGCACGCTTGACCAGTTGCCGCAAATCGCGCGGGAAACCGCGGCAGAAATGCTGGTGATCGCAATGCCGGCCGCAAACAAGGCACAAATGCGCCGCGCAGTCGACTTGTGCGAGAGCTGCAGCCTGCCGTTTCGCACGGTACCGCGGCTGGAAGACGTCGTTGCCGGACGTTCCAGTTTCAATGAACTGAAGGAAGTTGCGATCGAAGATCTGCTCGGACGCGAACAGGTACAGCTTGACTGGACCGCGATTCGCACGCGCCTCGCAGGCAAGCGCGTACTGGTCACAGGCGGCGGTGGCTCAATCGGTTCGGAATTGTGCCGCCAGATCGCGCGTCTCGGCGCTGAATCACTGACCGTATTGGAGCTGTCCGAATTCAATCTCTACACCATTGAACAGGAATTGCGTCGCGACCATCCGGATATGTTGTTCAACGCGTGGCTCGGCGACTGCGGCGACGCGATGACCTGTGAGCGCGTGTTCACCAACTCCCGCCCTGAAGTTGTGTTCCATGCCGCTGCATACAAACACGTGCCCTTGCTGCAAGGCCAGGTGCGCGAGGCATTCCGCAACAACGTAGTCGGCACGCGATCGGTTGCCGAGGCCGCGGATCGCCACGGTGCCGACAGCTTTGTGCTGATCTCCACCGACAAGGCCGTCAATCCCACCAGCGTCATGGGCGCTTGCAAGCGTGTCGCCGAACTGTTCTGCCAGAATTTCGCACAGCAGTCGAAGACACGATTCATCACGGTGCGTTTCGGTAACGTGCTCGACTCCGCCGGGTCCGTCGTGCCGCGCTTTCGCGAGCAGATCCGAGCGGGTGGTCCGGTCACCGTCACGCATCCGGAGATCACCCGTTACTTCATGACGATTCCGGAAGCCTGCCAGTTGATCCTGCAGGCATCGGTGCTTGGGCAGGGCGGCGAAATATTCGCGCTCGACATGGGCGAACCGGTCAAGATCCGTGACCTCGCCGAGCAGATGATCCGCCTGGCAGGCAAACACGAGGACGGCGATATTGCGATTGTCTACACCGGATTGCGACCGGGCGAGAAGCTGTTCGAGGAACTATTCCACGCGCTCGAGAACTACAGCGACACCACGCATGCGAAGATCTTCCTCGCGCAACCGCGCAGCATGGCCTGGAGCTTGCTCATAGCTCAACTGCGCCAGGCTGAAGTAGCCGTGCGCGATTTTGACGAAGACGTGTTGCGACGCATCCTCGATCACTTGTTGCCGGAGTTCGCAGCAGCCGCGAACCCGCCGGCGGGCGTCGTCGTTGCCTTCGGCCCACGATGAGCGCCTACCAAACCACTGTTTTCGAAAAACTTGAGGTCATTGAATGAGCAAGCGTCTGCGCAAAGTCGTTTTCCCGGTGGCGGGCCTCGGCACGCGCTTCCTGCCGGCGACCAAGGTCGTCGCCAAGGAAATGCTGCCGGTGCTCGATCGTCCGCTGATCCAGTACGCGGTCGATGAAGCCGTCGATGCCGGTGCGGATACGCTGATCTTTGTGACCAATCGCTACAAGCATGCGATTGCCGACTATTTCGACAAGGCCTACGAACTCGAAGCCAAGCTCGCACAATCGGGCAAGAACGATCTGCTTGCGATGGTGCAGGGCACGTTGCCGAAGAACGTCCGCTGCGTGTTCGTGACCCAGCCCGAAGCGCTGGGCTTGGGTCATGCCGTGCTGTGCGCCAGGCCTGTCATCGGCGACGAGCCGTTTGGCGTGGTGCTGGCGGACGACTTGATCTGGAACGGCT
>JBDSNK010000258.1:0-4039 GCA_039915385.1 Dokdonella sp. | reverse complement strand
CCGGCGATGCGACGCGCATCCGCCGTCATCGCCGCATGCGTCATCGTGGCCGGGTGCGCTATCAGGCTCTCGACGCCGCCGAGCGACTCGGCCAGCGAAAAATACGCAAGGCCCTGCAGGAATGCCTCGATCGCGTCGAGACCACCAGCGAGTTCGAAACTCAGCATCGCGCCGAAGCCGCTCTGCTGTTGTGCTGCGAGCGCATGGCCGGGATGCGTCGGCAGGCCGGGCCAGTAGACCTTCGTCACCGCCGGGTGGTCCAGCAGCAGGTTGGCGACACGTGCCGCGTTTTCCTCGTGCGCGCGCAGGCGCGGACCAAGTGTTCGCAAGCCACGCAAAGTGAGGAAGCTGTCGAAGGGCGCGCCGGTGAGGCCGAGACAATTCGCCCACCACGCCAATTGCTGCGCGGTGTCGGCGTCCTTGGCAATCACCGCGCCGCCGACGACGTCGCTATGGCCATTGATGTACTTGGTCGTCGAATGCACGACGATGTCGGCACCGAGCGTGAGCGGACGCTGCAATGCCGGCGACAGGAACGTGTTGTCGACCACGCAGCGTGCACCGACCGCGCGCGCCGCTTGCGCAACACGACGCACATCGGTGATGCGCAGCAGCGGATTGGACGGCGTCTCGACCCAGACCAGGTCGGGTTTGTGCGCAAGCGCCTCGGCAAGCTTCGCTGAATCGCTGAGATCGGCAAAAACGACACGGAAGCGTCCCTTCTTCGCCCACGCGTCGAGCAATCTCCAGGTGCCGCCATAGCAGTCGTGCGCGGCGAGCACGAGGCCGCCGGCGGGTACGAGTTCGAGCACGAGCGCGACCGCCGCCATGCCGCTCGCGGTAACGACAGCACCGGCGCCTTCCTCCAGATCGGCGAGCGCCGCGCCGAGCTGATCGCGCGTTGGATTGCCGCTGCGCGAATAGTCGTACTGACGCTTGCGACCAAAACCCTCGAAGGTGTAGTTCGTGCTCAGATGCAGCGGCGGCACGACGGCGCCGTGCTGCGTGTCGGACTCGATGCCGGCGCGCACGGCGCGGGTACAGGACGATGAACTCATTTCAGGCTCCAAATCTCATGTCAGGCTCAAAGGGGATTCAGGATTTCGTGCAACAACGCGCCAATCTGCACGTCTTCCTTGAGGAACGCGTCATGGCCGTAGCGCGAATCGATCACGTGCAAGGTCGCCGCCGCACCGCAGCGGCGCTGCAGGTCGCAAAGGTCGGCGAGCGGCACGACGCGATCGGAGGCGATGCCGATCAGGGTGGTCGGCAGGCGCACGTCTTCCGGCGCGACGGCGTGCAAGTCGATCGATTCGGACAGGGCGAGGAAACGCTGCGCACTGAAGCGCTGCACAAAGCGTGCGCCAGCGGCCTTGAGCCAGCCTTCCTCGGCGAAATGGTGGCGGCCGTCTTCGCTGTCGAAAACCGGAGCCGCGGCGCAACGTTCGGCAAACTCGCGCTCGCCGCGGTAGGTGGTCATTGCAAGACGGCGCGCAAGATCCAACCCCGCCGCGGCATCGCCGAGGCGATCACCGAGACGCACGATCTCGCGCTGCACGTTACGCAGCGCGACGCTGAGCGGGTGTGCGCGATGTGCGCCTGCAATCGCAATGAGTCGGCTTGCATGCCGTGGGTGGCGCGCCGCGAACGCAAGCCCAACCATCGCGCCATAAGACGCGCCGATGAAGGCATGGATACGGCCGACGTCCAGCGCAGTCAGCAGCGCTGCGAGTGCGTCGGCCTGGTCGGCCGTCGACACAGCGCTCGCATCGCCCAGATCAGCGCGCTCGAGCCAGTCGATCGACAGCACGCGGAAACGGTTGGTGTCGATCGCTCGGCAGGGACCGGTCAATGCATCCCACCAGCCGGCGTGATTCGCATCTGACACGACGTGCCGGTTGGCCGAGATTCCGCCCTGCACCACGATCACCGGCGTGTTTTCCGCACCGTGCAGGGACCAGCGCACACGCACGTCACGCGCGCCGTCAGCATATTTCGGAGTGAGTTGCAGAATCTGCTCGCCGTCGCGCCGATCGAATGCGATCGCGGACGTCGGAGTGGTTAACGTGGAAACGAAATCCACTGCCATCACGGCAAGCGCGGGATGACAGTCGGGCTCAACGGCGAAGGCGGCAGCTTGCAAGGTCATCACGGTTCTCCGGTTCACCCATCGACCACAGGAAACCGGAAACGGATTGCAGCACCGGACAACCACCTGCGCGGCCGACGCTGCAACTCATCTCTCGGCGGACGCAACAACGCGTCCCCGCGGGAGTTGGCACCACGACGAAGACACGCGTCTTCGCAGGTTGCCCCGGCGTCAAAGGGCCTGTCCCTCAGCCGGTCTTGATGAGCAGTGCGTGCACTCTAGCGGTCGCATCCGTCGCGGTCAATAGACGTTTAGACGTCTATACGTCCGTATGACGAATGGTCATATCCAGCGCCTATCCCGTAGTTTGATGACATCCACCCTGGCGCTCGGCGAGCCGCAAAGCCCGGTTTTGCACCGGGATGGCCGCTTGCGGCCCGGTTTCGAGTGAAAAAGGCGCCAACTTGATATCATTGACTGTTTTCCCCCGACGCCTTGCCGCAATGCTCGATCATCTGACCGAAACCCACCGCCGCCGCACGTTCGCGATCATTTCGCATCCCGACGCGGGAAAGACAACGCTGACCGAAAAACTGCTGCTGTTTGGCGGGGCGATCCAGATGGCCGGCTCGGTCAAGTCGCGCAAGGCCGCGCGCCACGCGACCTCAGACTGGATGGCGCTGGAAAAGGAACGCGGCATCTCGGTGACCAGCTCGGTGATGCAGTTCCCGTACGAAGAGAAGATCATCAACCTGCTCGACACGCCAGGCCACGCTGACTTCTCCGAAGACACGTACCGCGTGCTGACCGCGGTCGATTCGGCGCTGATGGTCATCGACTGCGCCAAGGGCGTCGAGGAACGCACGATCAAACTGATGGACGTGTGCCGCCTGCGCGACACCCCGATCATGACCTTCATCAACAAACTCGACCGCGAGGGACGCGCGCCAATCGAACTGCTCGACGAAGTGGAATCGGTATTGCGCATTCCGTGCGCGCCGATTACCTGGCCGCTCGGCATGGGTTCGCGGCTCAAAGGCGTCTACCACCTGCTGCTCGACGAGGTGCACCTGTACGAACCCGGACGCAACTTCACGCGCCAGGATTCGACCATCTTCAAGGGACTCGACGATCCTGCCCTGGCCGCGCGCATCGGTGGCCCGATGCTGGCGGAGCTACGCGAGGAACTCGAGCTGGTGCAGGGCGCCTCGCACCCGTTCGATCTCGATGCGTATCTCGCTGGCCGGCAGACGCCGGTGTTCTTCGGCTCGGCGGTCAACAATTTCGGCGTACAGCCGCTGCTCGATTTCTTTGTCGAGCACGCGCCCTCGCCGCGCTCGCGCGCGACCACAACGCGCCCGGTTTCGCCGGATGAGGAACAACTGAGCGGTTTCGTGTTCAAGATCCAGGCGAACATGGACCCGATGCATCGCGATCGCGTCGCCTTCCTTCGGGTGTGTGCCGGACGTTACGACGCCGGCATGAAGATGCTGCACGTGCGCAGCGGCAAGGAAGTGCGCATCGCGAATGCCCTGACCTTCATGGCGTCCGATCGCGAGATCGTCGCGACAGCGTACCCCGGCGACGTGATCGGCCTGCACAACCACGGCACGATCTCGATTGGCGATACCTTCACCGCCGGCGAAGCGCTGTCGTTCACGGGTATCCCGAACTTCGCGCCGGAACTGTTCCGCCGCGCGCGTCTGCGCGATCCACTGAAGATGAAGGCCCTGCAGAAAGGTCTGGCGCAGTTGTCAGAGGAAGGCGCGACCCAGTTCTTCCGCCCACTGATGTCCAACGACCTGATTCTGGGCGCAGTCGGGGTGCTGCAGTTCGAAGTCGTCGCCTATCGCCTCAAGGATGAATACAGCGTCGAGTCTGCGTTCGAGAACGTCGGCGTCGTCACCGCGCGCTGGGTTCGCTGCAGCGATGCAAAGAAACTGGAGGAGT
>JBDSNK010000222.1:0-16789 GCA_039915385.1 Dokdonella sp. | reverse complement strand
CGCGCGCAATCGCGCCTGCACCACGTCGCGTGTCTTCTGCATGAAGTCGGGTAAAGGCTGTTGCTGGCGCAGCGCGCCGAAATCGAGCCGTCCCGCCGCGCTGCCACGCAATTCCTTGCACTGGCGTTTGAGTCCGTCCTGTTCGGGGTCGCCCGATGCATCCACCTTGTCGCAAGCATTGAGCGCATCGAGACCGAAGGCGCACATATCGCCGTGTGACTCGGGATTCTCGAACAGCGTATAGGCCGGCGGCCGGTTCTCCTTGAACCAATCGAGCGCGAGTTTTCTCGCGTAGGGATGGCGCACATATTCCTGGATGTCGGCACGCCAACCGAACAGCGCAGAGTAGATGGCGTAGGAGGCGACATCCGCGCGATTGAACGCAACGTGGTCGCCGACCAGGCCTGTGTCGCCGAAGTGGCGGAACGGCTGCACGATGCCGAGCTCGTAACTGCCGTTGCCGGGGTTGATCAGATCCTGGATCGACAACGCGACGACGCCGCCACGCACTTCCGCGTGTGCCTGCTGCAACCAATCGGCAAGGAGACCGATTGTCAGCCAGTGTGACCCCGGCATCGCGAGATTCGCATGCACGTATCCGAGCTGCTTCGCCTCGGCGGCGAGCAGGGCATGATCAATGCCATATTCCGGACGCGAGCTGCCGAGAGTCACGTAGTCGATACGCGGGATGGTCGGATCTCGCAGCGCCTGTTTGAGATGCACACTGGTGCCGGCATGGCTCATCGGCTGCGCCAGTGGTTCCCAGACGCCGTTCTCGAACGCGACCTCCAGCAATCCGAGCAAGAGCAGCGGAGTCAGCAAGATGAAGAGGATGCGCTGCATGGTCAGGCGGCCCATCAAAACTGGAAGTAGATGAAGGGGGCGCTGACCGCGGGCGCGAACCAGATCACCATGACGATCGCGCTGGCGAGTGCGAGCACCAGCATCGGTCCGCGGCCTCGGGCTATGCGGTTTTTGTAGTCGAGGCGTGCCCCGAGCAGCTGCGCGACGAACAATGCGCCTACCAGCAGCGCGGTGCCGCCATGTGCCGCGAGATCGAACGAGGACAGCGAAGGATGCGCAAGGTTTGCGAGCAGCGCGTGGCTTTGCGAGAGGCTGCGTGTGCGGAAGAAAATCCAGGCTAGGCACGCAAGCTGGAACGTGACCACGATGCGCAGCAAGTGTGCCGCAGGGTGCGTGGCATTCCACCAGTGCAGGCGTCCCAGCACCGCGCGCTCAAAGGCGAGATAGCTGCCGTGCAGTCCGCCCCAGATCACGAAGTTCCAGCTTGCGCCATGCCAGAGCCCGCCGAGCAGCATGGTGATCATGAGGTTCGCGTAGGTGCGCACGCGCCCCTTGCGATTGCCGCCAAGGGGAATATAGAGATAGTCGCGCAACCATCGTGACAGGGTCATGTGCCAGCGGCGCCAGAAGTCCTGGATACTTTCCGCGGCGTAAGGGTAGTTGAAGTTCTGCGGAAAGCGGATGCCGAGCAGCAGGGCGCAACCGATCGCGATGTCGGTGTAGCCCGAAAAGTCGCAGTAAATCTGGAACGCAAAAGCATACACGGCGAGCAGGCTGTCCCAGAATCCGTGCGCGAGTGGATTGTCGTATACCGGATCGGCAATCGTCGCGAGATTGTCAGCAAATACGAGTTTCTTGACGTAGCCGAACGCGATCAGCACGAGAGCGCGCTTGACGTCGCTGAAGTCGACGCGCTGTTCGCCATCGAGCTCGGCGAGGAACTCGCGCGCACGTACGATCGGGCCGGCTTCAATCTGCGGGAAGAACGCAACCGCGAGAGCGTAGTCGAGCAGGTTTTTCCGCGGCGGCAATTCACCGCGATAGACGTCGATCGTGTAGGACAGGCTCTGGAACGTATAGAACGAGATGCCAACCGGCAGGAGCAGGTCGATCGGCGTGATATGCCATGCGCTGCCTAGCAGGGCAACGCTGCCATTGACGCTGTCGATAAGCCAGTTGGCGTATTTGAAGATCGCGAGGAAGCCGAGGTTGACGATCACGCTGATCACGACCAGCCGTCGTGGGTTTGCCGTGCGCGGCATGCGCAAGCCGATCAGGTAGTCAACGATGGTCGAGAACCAGACCAGGAAGAGGTAGCGCCATTCCCACTGGCCGTAGAAATAGTAGCTCGCCGCCAGCAGCATCAGTTTCTGCGCAACCGGCCAGCGCTTTAGCGACTGGTTCAGCGCGAGAACGACGATGAAGAAGACGATGAAGTGAAACGAGTTGAACAGCATGGGCGAAGGGTTTCAGCGACGCGCCGGAATCGGCGCGCGCGCGCCGATACGCGCCTGCCGTCGATCCGCGCGCAGGTTGCTTGCGTCGGCACCAACCCAGGTTGGCGCGCTTGACCGGCGCGCGCACCGCGGTTGAGGTCCAAGGGACCGACCCTGGTTGTTCGCAGGCCGGACAGCCTGTGCCGTTTCAGGTAACACGATTGGTCTTCCCCATGGATGCCGCATCTGTCCATGATACAGGCAGGTGCGACGACCCAACCCGCAAGCAGCGCTGCTTCGTATAATGCGGAGTCCCCCTCGTGGAAAATCTTCATGTCGTCGATGGGTTCGACTGTCCTGGAAAACGCGGACGATTTGAGCAGGCAGTTTGAGGCTGCAAAGCCGTTCCGCTTCGCCGTGATCCCGGATTTCCTGCCGAAGGCGTTGTGCGGGCGTCTGCTAGCCGACTTCCCGGGTTTCGAGGCGCGGCATGCGCTGAACGAGATGGGCGAGGTCGGTGGCAAGGCCGTGCGGATGGATGTGCGCGACATCTCGGATGCCTACCGCGAACTGGATCGAGTCATTCAGTCGGAGGAATTCCTTGCGCGTGTTTCGCGCGTTACCGGTATTCCGGGGCTGCTCTACGATCCTGACTACATCGGCGGCGGTACGCACGAGAACCGCGACGGCCAGAGCCTGGATGCGCACGTTGACTTCAACTATCACCCGCGCACGCGCTGGCATCGGCGCCTCAACCTGATCGTCTACCTCAACCCCGAATGGGAACGGGCCTGGGGCGGCGAACTCGAGCTGCATACGAATCCCTGGGACGGGGACGGCAATCGCAAGGAGTCGATAGCGCCGTTGTTCAACACGTGCGTGATCTTCGAGACCACGGAGGCGTCCTGGCATGGCTTCTCGCAGATCGACATGCCGCCGGACCGCAAGCATCTCTCACGCAAGTCGTTTGCGATTTATTTGTACACACACGACCGCCCGGCCGAGCACACCGCGCCTCCCCATGCGACGATCTACGTGCCAGAATCCTTGCCGGCCGACTGGAAGGCCGGACGCGAACTTTCCGACGAGGACATGCGCGAACTGCACAAGCGTTTCACGCGCATGCGCACGCAGTTGCGCTATCTGTACGATCGCGAAAAGCACTTCGGCGCGCAGATGGATGCGCGCGAATATGCATTGGATGAAGCACGGCGCGCGCAGCGATTGGATCTGCGGGGCTACGCGAGGCAGCCGCGAGGCGTGCGCGGCGTCTGGCCCGACGATTGGGCAGGCGCGGAAATGTCGATGAGCTTCGTGCCGACGCGCCCGGCGAAGGAGTTGACCCTGGAGCTATGGGCGCCGCCGCAACTGGATGCGCATCAGGAGCTGCGGATCGACATCGGCGGCGCGACGTTCACGCAAGTGCTGAGGCCCGGCATGCGCACACCGGTGCCGCTCGCGCTGCGCATGCACGCTGGCGAGGAAGTGCAGCTTGCGATCCGAAGTTCACAAACGTGGACGCCTGCCATTGATGGGACATCCGGCGACCAGCGCGCCTTGGCGTTCAAGATACTGGGCGCCGAGCTCAGACATTGAACGTGCCAGGCATTGCCGCCGCGCGCAACGGCGCACCGCCAGAATGTAAGCCAGTTGCACGCCGCTGCGGCAGCGAAGCAGCGCTCAGCCGCGCAGCTTCGCCAGCACCCATGCGCTGAGATAGCGCAGGCGCCCGAGGCGACCGGCAAGCAGCGCGGTTTTCGCTCCTTCCAGTTGCTTGCCGACATCGGCGAGGTCGCGATACAGGCGCTGGTTGTGCTGATCGCGACGCGCCAGCAGCACGCGCAATTCCTCGACGTCGGCGGAGGCGAGCGTCATGCCGGTCTTGAAGCGCTCGGGCAGGGGACGGTCGACGTAGACCGTCGAGTGCGTATCCGCAAGCTCGTCCAGTGGTCGCTCACGTGTGTAGAAATACAGTGCGATCGACTTGCGCGTATGTTGTTCCTGATCGACCGGCACGGCGATGCGGCCGAAGCCGTGCCAGCTCCATTCGGTGGTCTCGAAGATCACGCAGCGATTGAAGAGCGGCGCTATCAGGCTGATGCGATCGTCGCCGGCGCGCGGATCACTGTGCAGTTCGAGCAAACCGCCCCAGCTGTCCTCCCAGTCGCGGTTGAGATAGAGGATCAGGTTCAGGCGCCGGTGCCAGTGCTCGATAGGATGACGGTTGAAATCGACATGCGGGTCGAGATCCTGGCCCGTGCGATTTTCGTGCGTACCGCCGCCGAAGTAGAACGGGTCGTAGAGCAGCTCTGGTATGCCGGTCAGACGACTGACGAGGGCGAGGAACGCGCTCGTCTGGATCAAGTCATCGAGTGCTGCATACGGCGCGCCGAGTTCGCGGATGCGCTCGACGGTGGACTTGCCGCCCAGTTCGCCGGCCTCGTTGCGTGCATTGCCGCGTTCGAAAGGCGGAAAGTCGGCGAGCAGGCGATCCGCATAGCCGCGATCGAGGAAATCATCGATGACCACGTGGCGAAACGGCTCGCGGCGTGCAAAGGATGCGGCATGGGCATCGGCCTGCGCACTGACGCGCGGGTCGAGCAGTCGGGAAAGTTCGAGTGTTTGCATGGGCGCGGATCATGCCATGCACGCCTTCAACTTGGCATCCGCTCCAGCAAGCGCAGGATGTGATCGCGCGTCGGTGCTCGCAGCAGCGCGGGTGCATGCGTGCGCAGCCGGGAATAGTCCAGGCTGTTGACGGTCTCGCGTACTTCCAGAATCAGTCCCGGGTGCATGCTGAATTCGGTCAGACCGAGTGCGAGCAGGAGCGCGGTATAGCGCTTGTCGCCGGCCATCTCGCCGCACAGTTTGACCCGGCGTTTCGCGCGTCGCGCAACAGTGATCGTGTGCGCGAGCAGCTTGAGCACGGCCGGATGCAAGGGATCGTAGAGTTGCGCGAGCTGGTCGTTGTTGCGATCCACTGCCAGCGTGTACTGGATCAGGTCGTTGGTACCGATCGCGATGAAGTCCAGAGCGCGGATCATGCCGGACAAGGCGATCGCCGCGGCGGGTACCTCCACCATCGCGCCAAGCTCTATGTTGTCCGCGATCTCATGCCCCGCGGTGCGCAGGTCACGCGCGCATTCGTCGAGAAGGCGGCGTACCACCGCCATTTCATCGGCTATCGTGACCATCGGCACCAACACGCGCACCGGCCCGTAGACCGAAGCGCGCAGGATCGCACGCAATTGCACGGCCAACAGATGCGGGTCGCGCAGGCTCAGGCGCACGCCACGCACGCCGAGCGCGGGGTTTTCCTCGTCGTCCAGTGCGAGTCCGCTGGAGCCGGCTTTGTCGGCGCCGAGATCAAGTGTACGGATGGTCACCGGCAGGCCGCCCATACCGAGCACGAGATCGCGATAGGCGAGGAATTGTTCTTCTTCGCCGGGCAGTTCCCGACGCTGCAGGAACAGGAATTCGGTGCGATACAGACCGATGCCCGCGGCACCGAGTGCGCGCGCCTGTGCGATATCGGCGGTCGATTCGGCGTTCGCGTACAGCGCGATCGGCACGCCGTCGCGGGTTATGGTGTCGACGTTGCGCAGCAAGGCAAGGCGTTTTCCCTGCTGCACGACGTCGCGCTGCCACTGGCGATAGCGCGCGAGATCCTGTGCCGCCGGATGCACAACGACCTCGCCGTGTTCGCCATCGATGAGGACGAGATCATCGTCCTGGATGTGCGCCAGGGCTTCATGCGCGGCGACAATCATCGGCAAGCGCAGCGAGCGCGCGAGGATTGCGCTGTGGGATACCGCGCTGCCCGAGGTCATCACGACACCGAGCACGCCATGCTCGGCGAGCGGCACCAGTTCCGAGGGCGATACGGTGTCACTCACCAGGATCTCGCCGACACGCGAGGCGAGCTTGCGTTCCTGTGGACTGGACTCGCGCATGAGGCCGGCCTGCACGCGCGCGATCACGTGGTCGACATCTTCCTTGCGGCTGCGCAGATACGGATCGTCCATTGCCTCGAACACGGCGACGAGCCGGTCACGCTGCATCTTCAGCGCGGCGCTGGCGCGAAAGCGTCCGATACGTATCAGGTCGTACAGACCGGAGAGCAACTCGCGATCGGCCAGCATCAGACTGTGCGCGTCGATGAACTCGGCGACTTCGCGCGCCATGGTGCCGTGAACTTTCTCGCGCAAGGCCTGCAGTTCATCACGCGCGCTGGTGATGGCGAGGCGCAGGCGTTCGATCTCGCTTTCGACGTCGTCTTCGCCAAGCGGGCGTTCGTCGATCAGGTAGCGGCTGGGTTGTTCGAGACGAGCGCGACCGAGCGCCATTCCGCGCGATGCACCACCGCCTGAAAGTACGAATCGCACGCGCTTGTCTGCCTCCGTTGCTGCCTGCTGTTGTCGGGTTGATGCGGTCCGCCGCGGATGCGGCTCAAACCATCCTACTGGCCTTCGTCGAACTTGCGCTCGAACAGGTCGACCATCGCCGTCATGGCGGCGTCTTCGTCGGCGCCTTCGGTGCGCAATTTCACCTGCGCGCCGAGTCCGGCGGCAAGCATCATCACGCCCATGATGCTTTTCGCGTTGACTTCCTTGCCGCGGCAGGCGATGTACGCATGCGCCTGGAATGCGTGCAGTTCCTGCACCAGCTTGGCCGAGGCGCGTGCGTGCAGCCCAAGCTTGTTGCTGATCGTGATTTCCCTTTCGCGCATGGCGGTCCTGCTGGGGTGGTTGAATCGTCCGGACTTGCGACTCCAGCTTGCCGCTGGCATGTATGGATCAGGGCGTATCGACGACGATGCCTCCACGGCCTCCGCTGGCCGCCGTCTGCGCCAATTCGTCGAGCGACTGTTCCGGATAGTTGAGGACACGCAACAGCATCGGCAGGTTCAATCCGGACACGCAGTGCATGCGCACACCGAGATCGGGCAGGCGATGCGCGATGTTGCACGGGGTTGCGCCGTAAAGGTCCGACAGCACCAGCACGCCGTCGCCGTGATCGAGCTCGCGCGCGTTGGCGGCGGCCGCCCGCAGCATCTGGTCAGGGTCGGCGTCCGGCGCGACCTCCTGAATTTCGATCGGCAACGGCAAGCGGCCGAGCACGTGGCGCGCTGCGCTGACGAGGGCTGCGCCCATCGCTTCATGCGTCATCAGCAGTACGCCCACGGTCATGGGCGCGCTCCGCGTGCGGGGATTCCGGATTGCAGATTCGGGATTGGAGGTGCAGCCCGCCGCTGGGTGACCACGCCTGGCGACCTTTGCAGCTCGCGTATCCCGAATCCCGAATCCCGAATCCCAGCTCTCATGTCATTCCATCTCACGGTGATAGGTCAGCACCTGTGCATAGTGCTGGCGAAATTGTTCGGCGAGGTGCTCGCTAAGGTACACCGATCGGTGGCGCCCGCCGGTGCAGCCGATGCAGATCGTCACATAGCTGCGTCCGTCCGACTCGAAACGCGGCAGCCACGTTTCGAGAAAACGCCCGAGGTCCCCACCAAATTGGGCGACTTCGGGTTTCGCATCGAGCCACTCGCGTACGGGTGCGTCCTTGCCCGACAGCGGGCGCAGTTTCGCGTCCCAGTGGGGATTGGGCAGGCAGCGCGCATCGAACACGAAATCGGCATCGGTTGGAACGCCGCGCCGGTACGCAAAGGATTCAAACAGCAGGGTCATCGCGCCAGCGGTCAGGCCCATCTCGGTGATCACCAGCCGGCGCAGCTGGTGCACGTTGAGATCGCTGGTATCGACGACGCGGTCGGCGATCGCGATCATCGGCTTGAGCAGGCTGCGCTCGTCGGCGATCGCTTCGGCAAGCGCGACACCGCCGACCGAGAGCGGATGCCGCCGCCGAGTCTCCGAATAGCGCTTGATCAGCACTTCGTCGCGCGTATCGAGGAAAACCAGTCGATAACCGATGTCCGCGCGCGCGAGTTCGGCAAGGATCTGCGGCAGCCGGGTGAGATTCTCGGCGCGATTGCGCACGTCGACGCCGACAGCGAGCTTTTGCTGCAGGTTGCCGTTGCCTTGCGGGATGCCTTGCACGAACGCAGGCATCAGCGCCGCGGGCAGGTTGTCGACGCAGTAATAACCGAGGTCCTCAAGCGTGCGCAGCGCGACCGTCTTGCCCGATCCGGACAGGCCGCTGACGATGATCAGCTGATCCGGTTTGGCGGGCGGTTCCAGCGGGTCGTCCTGCTGCAAGCGCGCGTCTACCACGGCGGCAACCTGCGCATCTGGTGTGCCTGACGATCGATGAAGGTCTGCGCCGGATCGAAACCTTTGGTCTTGAGCATGTGGCTGCGCACGGCCGCTTCCGCGAGCACTGCAATGTTGCGGCCGGGTGCGACCGGGATGATGATCTGCGGCACGCGTACGTCAAGCACTTCGCGGTAGCCGACGTCGCCGGTAAGGCGAATCATCGCGTCGGCGGGTGCGTCGAGCTTCTGCGGCTTCAGGTGCACGATGAGGCGCAGGTATTTGGACGGCTTTACGGCCGTCTGGCCGAACATGTCGCGCACGTTTAGTACGCCGAGGCCGCGCACTTCAAGCAAGTCGCGCAGGAGTTCCGGGCAATTGCCGTCGATGACATCGGGCGCTATCAGCGTGAATTCCGGCGCGTCGTCAGCCACCAGGCGATGGCCGCGCGTGATCAGTTCCAGCGCAAGCTCGCTCTTGCCCGTGCCGCTCTCGCCGGTGATCAGCACGCCGATCGAATACACCTCCATCAACACGCCATGCAGGGTGATCTGCCGTGCGAGCGTGCGCGCGAGCTGGTATTGCAGATACGTCAGCAGCTCGTGGCCGCGCTTGGGGCTCTGCCAGAGAGGCGTATTGGACTCCTCCGCGGCAAGGCGGAGGTCGGCAGGGATCGTCTGGTCCTTGGTCACCAGCAGGGCGGTTGGTTCATAGGCGACGATCTTCTCGACCGTTTCCCAGCGTTGGCGGGAATCGAGGCTGTCGAGGTAGTTGAGTTCCTCGGTGCCGATGATCTGCACCTTGTTCGGATAGATGATGTTGAGATAGCCCGCCAGAGATGGCCGCCGGGATTGGTTGCCGCCGGTCTCGATCGCGCGATTTTCGCCGCGCTGGCCCGCCACCCAACGCAGCGCGAGGCGCTCGCCGACGGCGTCAAACAGCTGGCGGGCGCTCAGGCGGTCCATGGATTGAAGGCTGCGGAATTGAAGGGTGGGGGCATGCGGCACGTCGGGAGGCCGGAACGTTCCCAGTGTACGTCGTGGAAGCGCCTCGTCACACGGATGCGCGCAAGTTTCGCCGTGTTGTCAGCTTTCGGCCCGTAGTCCCTTGCGCAATACGGCGTACAGGGCGGTCTCGTCGGGCGCTGCCCGCAGAGCATCGGTAAGTGTGCTGTCCGAGAAAAACTCGGCCAGTTCCGCCAGCAGCTTCAGGTGCTGGTCGGTGAAATGCGCGGGCACGATCAATGCAGCGACGAGATCGACCCTCTGGTGGTCGTCCGCGCCGAATTCGATCGGTTCGGCCAGGCGCACGAATGCCGCGCGCGCCGCGTCGATCACGGCACTGCGCCCATGCGGAATCGCGACGCCGTGCCCCAGACCGGTGGTGCCGAGCCGCTCGCGCGCGCTCAGTGCATCGCGCACGACCTGGATGTCGCCGTCACCGGCGAGCAGCTGAGCCAGTTTTTCGATGAGAGCGGGCTTGTCGCTGGCGACAAGCCCGCTGCGCACCCGCTCAACGGGCAGCAAATCAAGAAAGGGCATGGGCGGATGCGGGTCGTGTGCGCAAGGTCAGCTGTAGCGTGCCGCGCGAACGGCATCGGCGTGGTGGTCGGTGACTTTTTCCTTGTGCTTGCGCACCTGGCTGTCGACCTTGTCGACCAGCGCGTCGATTGCCGCGTACATGTCGGCGGCGGTTGCATCGGCGTGCAGTTTCTTGCCGGAAAGCAGCATTGTTGCCTCGGCCTTGTGCAGAAGCTTCTCAACGCCGAGTACGATGACCAGTTCATGCAGATGATCGAAATGATGCGTAATGCGCTCGAACTTGCTCGTGGCATAGTCGTGCAAGGAGGCGGTGACTTCGACCTGGTGACCCTTGACGTTGATCTGCATGTTGGACTCCTCTTTGGAATGGCCGGCACGCGCCGGACCTGAGCGAAATGCCGTCAGTGCCATGGCTGCGGGCACAAACGCGATTTCATTACCTCGGACAAGCAACCGTTCGTGGTGTTCCCTCCTGTGCGGATGAGTGTTGAACATAGCGCTTGCACGATGAACAGCCGTCATCCGAGTCGGCTGCGATCGTTGGACGACGGGATATTCAATGCTTCGCGGTATTTGGCAACGGTGCGACGCGCTACGTTGATGCCGCGGCGGTTCAGCTCTGCTGCAAGCCCCTGGTCTGAAAGCGGGCGCGCCGGTTTCTCCTCGCCGATGAGCTTCTTGATCATGGCCTGGATCGCGGTTGCCGACGCGTTGCCGCCATCCACCGTGGTGACGCCGCTGGAGAAGAAATACTTGAACTCGAAGGTGCCGCGCGGCGTGTGCAGGAACTTGCGCGTGGTGACCCGGCTGATGGTCGATTCGTGCATGCCGATTTCCTCGGCCACGTCCTTGAGCACGAGCGGCCGCATCGCCTCGGCGCCGAATTCGAGAAACCCTTCCTGCGCGCGGACGATCGATGCGGCAACCTTGAGCATTGTTTCAGCGCGCGTCTTGAGACTCTTGATCAGCCAGCGTGCTTCCTGCAGCTGGCCCTTCAGATAGGAAGCATCGTCGCGGCGCGCCTTCGCGATCAGGCTCGCGTAGTGCTCATTTATGCCCAGGCGCGGCTGGCAGCCGGGTGCGAGTGCAACTTGCCAGCGACCGCCAACCTTGCGCGCATACGCGTCCGGAGCGACGTACTCAGCCGCCGTATTCGAATAGCCGCTGCCCGGTTTTGGTACCAGCGTACGGATCAGCGCCAGCGCCACGTCGAAATCGGCTTCGTCGCAGTGCACGCGCTGGCACAGACGCGCGCGATCGTGCTTGGCGAGTGCTTCCAGGTGGTCGGCAACGAGCGCGCGAGCGAGCGCCAAGCCCGGCGTTTGCGCATCGAATACATTCAGTTGCACGCCGAGGCATTCGCGCAGGTTGCGGCTGGCGACACCGACCGGATCGAAATGCTGTACGCGATGGCGTACCGACTCGATTTCTGCCAGTCCAATCGTGTACAGCGAGGCGAGTGTGTCGCGAATCACTTCATCGGTTTCGCCGAGGTAGCCGTCGTCGTCGATCGCTTCGATGATCGCTGCGCCGATCGCGCGGTCGCGTGCAGACATCGGCGTGAGGTTGAGCTGCCAGAGCAGGTGGTCGCGCAGGTCCTCGATCTCGGCGTCCTGCGGCTCCATGCCGTCCTCGTCGAGCGCCGTGCCGCGGTATTCGGTGCGGTCGAGGTCGAGTGGCTGCTCGTCGGTGGCTTCGGCGGCGATGTCGCCTTCGGGCTCCGTGGTGCCCGCTTCGATCTCGGACGTGTTATCCGCATCGCCATCGGCCTCGTCGGCGTCGCCGTCTTCCATGTCAAGCAGCGGATTGGATTCCAGCGCGGTATTCAGCTCCAGCTCCAGCTCCAGCCGCGATAGCTGCAACAGCCGGATGGCCTGTTGCAGTTGCGGCGTCAGCGCCAGCGACTGACCGAGGCGAAGTTGAAGAGCGGGTTTCATGCCGGAAGCGTGCCAAATCCCCTTTTCGGCATCCTAGCGCCAAACCGGGGCGGCGGGCAGGCCTTGACGCCAGGGGCAAGTCGGCAGAGTCTTCGCGGGATAGGACGTGCGCGAGCGCGCGCCCTACATGCGGAATTCGCGCCCCAGGTAAACCTCGCGCACCTGCTCGTTGGCGAGGATAGCCGCAGGAGTGCCCTGCGCCAGCACGGCGCCTTCGCTCATGATGTAGGCGCGCTCGCAGATGCCCAGCGTTTCGCGCACGTTGTGGTCGGTGATCAGGATGCCGATGCCGCGCGATTTGAGCTGGCGCACGATGCGCTGGATGTCGACTACCGAGATCGGATCGATGCCTGCGAACGGTTCATCGAGCAGCATGAAGCGCGGTTTCGCGGCCAGTGCGCGCGCGATTTCGACGCGACGGCGCTCGCCGCCGGACAGGCTGACGCCTTTCTGGCCCGCGATATGGCCGATCTGCAGATCGTCGAGCAGGCTTTCGAGTTCGGCCTGGCGGCCGGCGTGATCAAGGTCGTGGCGCAATTCGAGGATTGCGAGGATGTTGTCGCTGACGCTCAGGCGCCGGAATACCGACGCTTCCTGCGGCAGATAGCCGACGCCAAGTCGCGCGCGCGCATGCATCGCGAGCGTGGTCACATCCTGGTGGTCGATCCGAATCGTGCCGGCATCCGCCGCGATCAGGCCAACCACCATGTAGAAGCAGGTGGTCTTGCCAGCGCCATTGGGGCCGAGCAAACCAACGATCTCGCCCTGCTTGAGCGTGAAGGCGAAGTCGCGCACGACGGCGCGACCCCGAAAACTCTTGCGCAGACCTGACGCACTGAGCATCAGGGCGTGTCGCCTGCGCCGTCATTTTTCGCGGGCTGGTCTTTCGCCGGCTTGTCGGCGGCAGGCTTGTCCTTGGCGGATGCCGCTTTCGTCTTCGGCTCGAAGGTCATCGTGACCGGCTTGTGCGAGGTGGTATCGGTACTTTCCATCTCGCCGCTATTCGTGTTGTAGGTCATGTGTTCGCCCTTGAACGTGCCGCTGCCCTGCTGGACGACGGTGACGTTGCCGGTCAACACCGCGACGCTCGTGTCGGCGTCGTAGTCGATCTTGTCCGCATCCGCGGTGATCGTGCCGCCCTTGTCCTGCAACTGCTCCATGTGCGCTTGCTGACCCACCAGCACGACGCGCTGCACGCTGCTGCCAGAATCGCTGCCCTTGGGGGTCGGGTGCTGGTAGATCGTGGCCTCGGCGCCGTTCGCCTTCATCGAGCCTTGCGTGATCTGCACCTTGCCCTTGAGGTAAGCGACACCCGGCCCCTTGTCGCCGCCCTGGGTGATCTTCGAATACCCCGCGGTCACGTTCATCGGCTTTTCGTGATCACTGCTCAATGCGTGCGCGAGCGGCGCTGCGGCGAGGATCGCGATGACGACCGCGCCAAACACATGTCGCGATACCTGCCGATTACTTTGCGACATGGCGTACTTCCCTGGGTTGCAAGGTCGAATGGACATCCGAGAGTAGCTCCAGAACTTTGCTGTTGAGATCGCCGCGCATGCCGATCCCGGTGAGTATAGAACCCGGTTGCGTGATCGTGGCGGGCGCCGCGGTTTCCATTTTCTTGTCTTTTGGCCACGTCGTCAGGTCGCGGGTTTCGACGTCGATCGGCTTGTCGTCTCCGCCGCCGGCCTGACGGTGCATCTCGACGTGACCCTGCAGTTTCATCAGCGTGCCGTCCTTGTTGACCCAGGCCGCATCCGATTTGCCCGTCCATGGATGACCGCTGCCATCGACGATGATGTAGTCGGGGGTGGTGACGAAGATCGACCCGTCCTCGCCACGACGCGCAAGTGTCGGACCGCTGACCTGGAACGTGCGTTTGCCGGCCGAGTCGAGTGCGTTCATCGTGAAGTCGGTGAGGGTGTAATCCGAGCGCGGTGGCCCGGCGTACGTCTGTTCATCGGGACGTTCGCGCGTGATCCAGAGCAGCAGTTCGCTGCCCATCGCGACCAGCGCGAGCACGACGACGAGCATCCAGTAGCGACGTTCCATGGCCGACAGTCAGCGCAGGAAGGCAGCGAGTTCAGCATCGGCCTTGCCTTGTGCGGCAAGGATCAGGTCGCTGACTTCGCGCGCGGCGCCCTCGCCGCCAGCGAGTCGCGTCTGCCAGTGCGCCCGCTCGCGCACCCACGTGTGCGCATTCGCGACAGCTACCGACAGGCCAATCATCTGCATCGGTGCGAGGTCGGGCAAGTCGTCACCGGTGTAGCAAACCTGATCCGGGCTCAGCTTGAGCGCCTGCAGCAGTTGTTGGAGGCAGGCGCGCTTGTCCTTCTGGTCCTGGTAGACGTGCGCGACGCCAAGTTCCGCCATGCGATCGGTGACGACGTGGCTCAGGCGTGCGGTGATGATCGCGACCTCGACGCCATTCGTCAGCAGGCGTTTCAAGCCCAACCCGTCATGCACGTTGAACGCTTTCAGCTCGTGGCCGTCCGCGGTGTACCAGAGCTTGCCGTCGGTTAGCACGCCGTCGACGTCGAATACCGCGAGCTTGATGCGCGCGGCACGTTCGCGGATGTTGGCGGGAAGGTCGGTGGGGAGCACGGGATTCAGGATTCGGGATTGGGGATTCGGAAAGCTGAACTAACGCGCTGCGGGTTGCGGTGCTGTCTTCGAATCCCGAATCCCGGCTTTACACAACTCGCGCACGCAGCAGGTCGTGAATATTCAACGCGCCGACCACGCGCATATTCGCGTCGACGACGAGCAGCGCGTGGATCTTGTGCGCTTCCATCAGTTGAGCCGCTTCGACGGCGAGCTTGTCGGCGGTGATCGTCTTTGGTTGCGCGGTCATCAGGCGAACGACCGGCGTCGTGCGCAGATCGATGTCGTCGTCGTCGACTGCGCGGCGCAAGTCGCCGTCGGTGAACACGCCGAGCAGATGCTGGTCCGCGTCGATGATCGCGGTCATGCCGAGGCCCTTCTGCGTCATCTCCACCAGCGCCGCGGTCAGCGAGACCTCCGGACCGACCGCAGGAATCTGCGCGTCGGTATGCATGATATCGCTGATCTTGAGCAGCAGTTGCCGGCCGAGGCTTCCGGCCGGGTGCGAGCGCGCGAAGTCTTCGTCGGTGAAACCGCGCGCTTCGAGCAACGCGATCGCAAGCGCGTCGCCCATGACCAGCGCCGCGGTAGTGGATGAAGTCGGTGCAAGTCCGAGCGGGCAGGCTTCGGCCGGCACGCTGGTATCCAGATGCACGTCGGCGAGGCGCGCGAGCGAGGAACCGTTCTTGCCGCTCATCGCGATCAGCGGAATGCCCTGGCGTTTGATCAGTGGGAGGATCGTGAGGAGCTCGTCAGTTTCGCCGGAGTTCGACAATGCGAGTACCACGTCTTTCTGCGTGATCATGCCGAGGTCGCCATGGCTGGCTTCACCGGGATGCACGAAGAACGCCGGCGTGCCGGTCGAGGCAAGGGTCGCTGCGATCTTGCGCGCGATATGGCCGGACTTGCCCATGCCGGATACGACCACACGACCGCCGCATTCGAACATCAGCTGGCAGGCGCGCAGGAAACTGGCGTCGATTCGGTCGTGCAGTGCCTCGATCGCGCGTGCTTCGGTCGCGATCACGGCCTGCGCACTGCGCACGAGCGCGGTCGCATCAAGCAGCGGGTTGCTCAATGACCGCGTGGCGCTGAGGATCTGGGCGTTCATTGAGAGGTTCGGGGCGGCTGCAAAGGCGTGGAAAGCATCGGAAATTCTGCGCTGAGCCTGGATTTTGAGTACCATGCGCCGCCTCATTGTAACTGCTTCGCCAGCGGGATTGGTCCCGCGGTCCGCGTTACAAGACGGCCCATGCGGCGCCAGCGTCGCAACTGGCGGATTCCCGCGGCCGACTCCCTATTGCCCGAGGAAACGCAGGAAATGGACAGCTCGACCGTGCAAAGTCTGATTCAGCAGGGCATGCCAGAAGCCAAGGTCGAGGTCCATGGCCCCGATGGCGTGCATTTCGAGGCGTTGGTGGTGAGCCCGGCGTTTGCCGGCAAGCTGCCTTTGGCGCGCCATCGCATGGTCTACGCGACGCTCGGTGACCTCATGGGCGGCGCGATCCATGCGTTGTCCCTGCGCACGCTGACGCCGGAAGAAGCCGCGCGCGGCTGAGCCCCGCGTCAACGCGGCGCGCACGACGCGCGCCGCACCGTTTTTCAACCCAGACAGGAAGTAGTGACAGGTCCATGGACGGCGGCAACAAGCGAGAGATTCGAGTGGCGAAAATCGTTATCAAAGGTGGGCAACCGCTCAACGGCGATGTGTGGATTTCCGGCGCCAAGAATGCGGTGCTGCCGATCCTGGCGGCAACCCTGCTGGCGGATGGCCCGGTCACTATCGGCAACGTACCGCATCTGCACGACGTCACGACGACGATGGAACTGCTCGGCCAGATGGGCGTCGAGCTGGTCATCGACGAGCGCATGAAGATCCACGTCGATCCTCGACCGGCGAAAAACTATTTCGCGCCGTACGACCTGGTCAAGACAATGCGCGCGTCGATCCTCGTGCTCGGTCCGCTGGTCGCGCGCTTCGGTGAGGCGATTGTGTCCCTGCCCGGCGGTTGCGCGATCGGCTCGCGCCCGGTCGACCTGCACCTGCGTGGCCTGCAGGCACTCGGCGCCGAAGTGTCCGTGGAAAACGGCTACATCAAGGCGAAGGCGAAGCGGCTCAAGGGCGCGCGCATCAACATGGATCTGGTCACCGTGACCGGTACCGAGAACCTGATGATGGCGGCGACGCTCGCCAAGGGCACCACGATCATCGAGAACGCGGCGCAGGAACCCGAAGTCATCGACCTCGCCAATTG
>JBDSNK010000190.1:0-6241 GCA_039915385.1 Dokdonella sp. | reverse complement strand
GTCGGCGTCGGGCCACCATGATCGCCCAAGGTGCCGAGAGCCAGGCTGCTGCTGCTCACCGAAACCAGACTGTTTGCACTGCTCAGGCCGCAGGTGTTGCCAGGACTCTCGATGTCGCCGTTGTCCTGGAGCAGAGCTGCCGCATCGAGATGGCAGGAGCCCGCCAGGATGCTGTTGGTCACACGGATTGCCACATCGCCCACGCCGCCGAAACCGCCGATACCCAAACCCTGGATGCCGAACGGCGTGATCGTCGGTGCAACGATCGTCACGTGCTGCAAATCGAAGTACGCGCCACCGCCATTGCGATAGCCGATTGCCGCGCCGCGCGCTCCTGCTTGTGCCGCGGCGACACTGAACGAGTTTTCGCTGAAGGTGCTGTTACTGAAGTAAACGTGCGCGCCGTGCTCCACGAGCACCGCACCGCCCGAGTTGTCGTCGACGCTGTTGTGGATGAAGCTCGAGCCGCTGATCTCAACGTGCGCCGCGTTGTCGGCGTAGATCGCGCGAGCGGTGTTGTCGAGCAATTCGCTGTCCTTGATGGTGACGTCCGCGTACACATGGGTGGAAATCGGCCCGTTGTTGTCGATATAGCGCACGCGCAGCAGGCTCAATTGCTGTCCGGCCTGGCTGCGGATCTGCAAGCCGGCGATGTGGGTGATCGTGCTGTCCTCGATGGTCGTCGTGCCTCCATGCAAGACCACCGCAGGCGCCGGCACGGCACCCGGGTCGAGGTTGCCGTCCACGATCGAGCGCTGGATCAGCACCACTGGACCGCCGCCGTCAGGAACCGCGTAGAAATCGGCCATCGAACTGTCGACGATCGTGCAGGTTCCGGGCGACTGGCTGCACTCCAGGACGCCGCGGAAATCGCTGTCGTGTGCTTCGAGCGAACTGCCCGCGCCCCCTGCGAGGATCGCGCCTCCGCCAACCGGCACCGCGACATCGTTGAGCAGGAGGTGGCTGTCGTCGTACGCGGTCAGCAAGTCGACGGCGGTCGTCTGGATGCTCATGCCGCGCACGCTCAACGCCTTGCCGATCAAGGCGTCGAACAGGCCAACGTCGGTGACGACATGGGTCTGGCTAGCGCCTGCGCCGACCAGTGAAAGTCCTTCATCAGGCGCCAGCGGACCGCGGGTCAAGGTGTAGGTGCCGACTGCGAGCTGGATGGTGTCGGTACCGGCGAACGGGTCGTTGGCGCTCGCTGCAAGCGCCGCCTCGCGCAACGAACAATCGCCCGCAGTGCAGCCGTTCGGCACCGGATCGTCCAGGCGCGTCACCACAAAGGCCACCGCTTGCGCGCGCAGGCTCAGACTGAGCAGGGTCAAGGCGAGGAGCGTGCGCTGTTTCATCGTGGTTTCCGTCGCGGCGATGGTCGCGGTTCTTGCCGCAGTCATCTGTGTCCACGTGAAAGCGCGCCGCTGAGGGCCAATCGGCGAGGCGGTCCTCCATTGCAGTTCGAACGGTCGCGCGACGGCCCGATTTGCGGAAGCTCCCATGTGCCTCGATACCTGCGATCTGTGCGCGCAATGCATGGCAAATGCGCGGTCCAGTGGCGCGGCGTGGCCCCTCGGCGTTCGTTTCTTCGTGGAATCTGGTAATCAAGGAGATCGCCATGTCGACGTTGCATCGTCTGTTCGCTGCCAGCCTTCTCGTCGCTGCACTGCCTGCGTCGGCTGCGACCTATACCGTCACGCGCGGCGACGATCCGCTGCCAAACGGCTGCACTGCGGGCGATTGTTCGCTGCGCGAGGCGCTGGCTGCTGCGGTCGTGACGCCGGCGGGCGACACGATCGTGCTCGCCTCGGGCCAGTACACGGTCACGCGAGGCGAGCTGTCCGTTGTCGGCGACGTGTCGATCGAGGGCGTTGGCGCTGACGACACGCGCATCGTCGGTAACGGCAATTTCAACCTGCTGCACGTGACGCCGCTCGGCTCGCTGGTGCTCGACGGTGTGATGCTGTCGTCGCAGGGCGCCGCGGTCGACGTCGACAGCGCCACGGCGATGTTGCGTGGTGTACGCATTGCCGCGGGGGGCGGCATCGTCACGGCGGGTGCCGACAGCGGCCCGGCGAATCTGCGCATCGAACACTCGGAACTCGGCGATGCCGCAGGCTGCAACTGCGGTGCCGGATCATTCCGCGCTTTCTACAGCACGCTCAATGCCGCGCTCATGTTCGACGGAACCGGCGACCTTGAGCTCGATCACGTCGACGTCGTCGGGCCGAGTGCGTCGTACGGCGTAGCATTCAGCTCCGCCGGTTCGGCGACGATCCGCGACAGCACGATCACCCACCATGCCGCGCCGCTGGTGCTCGACGGTAACGGCGGCGACGTGCACGTGGTTCGCACGCGCTTCGCCGGCAACGTCGGGCCGATGTTCAGCTATCGCGACAGCACGGTGTGGATGGACGAAGTCGAGTTTCGCGACAACGTCGTCGACGACGCTCATCTGGACAATCCCGCGGTGCTGCTTGCGCAGGATGTGACCGCGTGGCGCATCTCGCGCGCGCTGTTCACCGGCAATCGTGGCGGCAACGGTTCTGGCGCGAACCAGATCGGCTCGACCGTACGCGTGCTCGCGGGCGGCAACGTCGTCATGGGCGATGTGACGTTCGTCGACAACACCTTCCGCGCGGGCGTCGTCAATGGTGTCGGCCATGCGATCGGTGTCGATGTCGCGGATACGCGCGCGACGCTGTTCTGGCTGTTGCATGCAACGATGCGCACCGGTCCGTCGGTGCCGCTCGGTGCGGTCGCTTCGCTGCTCGCGGTGCGTGGCAGCGCGGCGAACGTGCGCATCTACAACAGCCTGATGCAGGGTACCTGCGCATTCGCTGGCGGCGCCACGATATTCCAGGCTGTCGGCAATTTCGAATCGCCGGCACACACGTGCCAGTTCGCCGCGGCCGAGAACCACGTCGACGTGCCGGCGATCCAGTTGCTGATCGGACCGCTGGCCGACAACGGCGGCTTCACGCAGACGGCCATGCCGTCGCGTTCGAGCCCGCTGGTTGACGCCGGTGCGTCGACGTGGTGCGGCATCGCGAACGCGATCTTCGGCGCGACCGACCAGCGCCGCTACTTACGCCCCGCCGACGGCATCGACTGCGACGTCGGCGCCGTCGAGACCGACGCGCTGTCGGATACGATCTTCACGGACGGGTTCGAGTAGGGTTCGACGGGCCGCGCATGAGCGCTGGCGAATTTCGCTGAAACGACCAATTCGAGCCAGAGATCGCGCCACAGTTCGATGTTCGCCGGATCGCCGCCTGCGGCGAGGTATGCGATCTGCTTGCGCACCGCCTGTGGGAAGCTCTTGTCGAACCGCGTCTTCTTCCGGTCCAGCAGACGTTGGTAGGCAAGTGCGCCATCGCCGAGGCGCAAGCACGCATTGACGGGCTCGACGCCGGCGGCGAGCCGCTGCGGCATCAGCGCGGCGACTTCTTCGAGCCGTCGCGCGCCCAGCGACCAGTGGTTGCCGTTCTCCCTAGGGATGTAGCCCATGCCCTGCGCAGAGGGACGCGACGCACGCGTCATCGGGCAGATTTGGCGGCCGAGCCGGATGCCGACGTTGCCGACCTGCGCGGCGAGCGTCCTGACAGGAAACCGACTCCGTCACCGGAGCCGGTTCGCCAGTGCGATGGCTATTGCGGTGTGGCGCCGAAGCGGTTCGGCGCAGAGCTGCCCGCGATGAAGCCATTGAACACCAGGGCGATCAGGCTGCCCACGGCAGGAACCAGGTTGATCAGGATCCACCAGGCGGACTTGTCGACGTCGTGCCAGCGCTTGGCCTGTATGGCGAGCGCTGGCCACAGCAGCGCAAGGCTGGCCACCATCATTGCGATGCTGCTGCCACCGCCGGCGGCGGTCGGATCGGTCGCGCTCATGATGCTCATGACGCCCGTGGCCGCAAATCCGCCGAACAGCAGCACCGATACAAGGACCAGTCCCCAGTAAGGACCACGGCCGATGCGGCCATCAAAAGAGAACAACAGGGATTTCCAATTCACGATACAGCCCTCCCGGTAGTGCGATGGGCGCGGCGGGATTGCCATGCCTATTGGTATAAACGTAAAAATGCGTGGATTCGGACCACGTCCTGCATCCCCGCATGGCGCGCAGGGTGCCTGTCGTTGGATCCATGCAAACGGGCGTCGGCGCGGGCCAGCTCCGCGGGCGGCGGCGCTGCAGATCGAAATCGCGCTCGTTGCAAGCGCGGTTTATCGGCAAGGTCCGCATTCATCCGTGCTTGTTTCGGCAGGCCGATAGCGGGCACGGGATCGCATGCATACCCGGTCTCCGGCGTGGAAGTGGGGCGGTGGCGGCAGTGGCGGCAATGCGATGCAGTCGGCATAGATGATGTCTGCGCAATGCGGCCGTTCGCTTGCTGCGCGCGAGCCGACGTGCTGCTTTCAGGCGTGCTGCTTACAATCGTTGATCGTCGTTGCTACAGTCGGCCAGGCAAGATCCAGCGCGTCGCCGTTGCGCATCCAGCAAGCGCGCCGGCGACGATGTGTTTGAGCTGTGACGAAAAACGGGAAGGGGCTGCCGATGGAACTGCAGTGGCGACGCAGTGGCTTGCTTGCGCTGGTCAGCGCGGCCTTGTTCTGGGTGGATATTCCCTATCAGGCCCGTTTCTTTGGCGTCACCGAAACCGCATCGCTCGCGCATCTTCACAGTGGCTTCCTGTTCGCGGTGGCGATACTGCATCGGCAGCGTTTGCCTCTGCTCGCCTGCACCGTCGCTGCGTTCTGTGTCTGGGTCAGCAAGAATTTCATCGGTGGCGGCGCGCTTCTCTCGTATGCCTACGGTGCGGTGTTCTATGCCGTGACCTATCTCGGCCTGCGCTGGTCGGCGCGCTGGCTGGTGCCAGTCAAGAGTGGCGACTGGACGTTCAAGGCGGTGGACATGCCGCGCTTCGTGCTGGTCGGAATGTTTCTTTTTCCGCTGTTGCTGGCCGCTATCAACGCGATTCCGGTCGACTGGCCGCCCCTTGAAGGGGGTGGGGCGACCGCGCTCAGCGACGCCACCCAAGTGCTGTTTGCGAAATTCTTCGGCGTGCTGATCCTGGCCTTGCCGATGATCGTGCTGGGCACCCATGATCGTCATGCGGGTGCCGGCTTCTGGTGGCTGGATGTCGTGCCGTGGCGACTGCTGATCATCGGGGTCGCGTTGCCGAGCACAGTGCTGCACTTTGCCGCGAGCGGTGGCATCGACATCAACAACGCATTGGAGATGTTGCTCAACTATCGCCTGCTGGTCGCAGCGCTGATGATCTGGGTGGCGCTGAAGTTGAACTTGCGCTTTAGCATGCCGCTGCTGGTGCTGACCGAATTCCTGTTTGCTGCCGCGCTTGCGCGTCATGCCGGTGCTTCAACGCAATTGCCGGATCTCGCGGCGCTGCTGCGCATCGCGCTGGAATGCATGATGCTGCAATTGCTCGTCCTGCTCCTGCTGCTGTACAGCCGCGAGCGCGACGCCGCCTCCGCGCAGCACGAGCGCGACAGCCTGATCGAGCCGTTGACCGGACTGCCAAACCTCGCCGCCCTGCGCCGGCATTGCGCGAAAGGCGCCTTGCCAACCCTGGGTTTCCTGTTGCTCGATCGCACCGAGAAGATTTCTGCTGGCCTCGGCTTGCGCGCGCAGGCGGCGCTGCCGCGCTGGGCCGCTTTGCTCCTGCATGACATTGCCGACACCTATCACATCGGGACGGGTCAGCTGGTGCTGATACTGAGTCATGCGAATCACGCAGCGGTGTGGGATACCGTGCTGCAGCGCCTGCACGATGGCGAATTCCTGTGGATGGAGCGGCACGTGCGTGTGCTGCCGTATCTGGGCGTTGCCGGCGCCGAACAGCTCGGCGAAAACCTCGACGCGCGCATCCTGCGCGCATCCGATGCGGCGATCGAAGCGCGCGAGCGCGGCGAGCTGCGCCAGCAGCCGGCGGACACGCATTTCAGCGGCGAGCCGCTGGAAGCGCATCGACGTTCACTGCAACTGTCGACCACCGTGCTCGCGCGCGTGCGCGCAGGCGAAGTCGAGCTGGATTTCCAGCCGCTGGCGCCGTTGTCCGAGCGGGCGGCGCGCGACGGATCGATTTCAGGCGAAATTCTCTGTCGGCTGCGCGACGATGTCGGGCGCCTGATGCTGCCCGGCGAGTTCCTGCGCGAACTTCATGCGGATCGGCGCATGGTCGAACTCGATCTGGCCGTCCTGCGCCATCTGGATCGATGGTTGC
>JBDSNK010000141.1:0-16165 GCA_039915385.1 Dokdonella sp. | reverse complement strand
ACTTGCACTGCGTTTGGCGATTGCCCGCGCACGATGCCGACAATGCAACACGCTGGCGGCATATCAAGACCTTGTTTTCGCGGCGTGTACCACGCACCGAGCGGCGCTCGGCACGCCGGATGGCAAGCAAGGAACGCGGTGTCTGGCAGCGACGCTACTGGGAGCGCCTGCTGCACGATGAACGCGATCTGTGCCATCACGTTGAGTACATTCACTTCAATCCGGTCAAGCACGGCTACGTTGAGCGGGTTTGCGACTGGCCGCACTCGTCTTTCCATCGACATGTCCGCGAAGGAAGGTTGCCGTCGAATTGGGGAAGCGGCGAACGGTAGGGCGGGTTTTGGACCCGCCGCTTTTGCGCGCCGCTTTTGTTCGATCCACTGCGCCAAGGAAGGTGGACGCGAACAGACGGCGCGTCCGAGACGCGCCCTACGCATCATCGTTTTCTTGCGCCGCGGTGCGGGATGGAGGTAGGGCGGGTCTTGGACCCGCCGCTTTTTGCCCGCCGCCTTTGCCCGCCGCTCTTGTTCGATCCGCCACGCCAAGGAAGGCGGAGACGAACAGAGGCGCGTCCGAGACGCGTTACGCCGATCGCGCGGAATCCCCAACTGACCTAAAGCGCGTTTCCATCGCCCGGCGGCGACAAAATAATCGAAGCAGGTTTCATCCGGAGTTCCTTGTCGTCCGTAAAGTTGGGCGCGCCTTCAAAGGCGCGCCCGCCTTGTCGCGTGGTTTGTCTTGTCGCTTAGTTGATCATGTCACGGTCGCCATCTCCGCCCGGCGAATTGCTGATGCCCGGGGTGGCATAGCCGCCGGAAATCTTTGCCAGTTCTTCGGCGCTGATTTCGCGGGCCGTCAAGCGTCCCAGAGGACGCACGGCTTGTGCTGCGGCAACGGAGGCGACTTCGTTCACTTTCTGCGAGCTTTTCATTTTTACTCTCCACACAGTGCTCCGGGAATAAGGGGCCGTCCCGGCTTCGACCTACAGCAAAGCGCGTTCGGAATGCATGGCGCTGACCTGGGCGCTGGCGGGTGCAGCGGCGTCACGCCCCGCCACGACCTGCCAATGGTTTCCGGGCGATGAGCGATGATCAGGCGGGTGACTTTCAGCGCGCGCACGGCGGCGTTGATCGCGCATTCGCGTTCGACGTCCCGATGGCTGGTCGCCTCGTCAAGCAGCAGGATGCTCGGTGCGCGGTACAGCGCGCGCGCCAACAGGATGCGTTGCTTTTGTCCACCAGAGAGCGCCGAACCCATATCGCCGAGCAGAGTCTCGTATTGCCTGGCCGCGGGCGAAACGCATCGCAGCGGTGCTGGGCTTGTGTGCGGCCAGGCGCGGCGCGCGGCGTGACGGCTCATTCGGACGTTACCGCCCAATTCGCCGGCGTCCTCTCCGCCAAATGCAGCTCGCTCCACTCGCGATACCAATCGGTTTCGCGGCATTGAGCGATCGAAAGCGGCGCAGCACGATCCAGTGAATAGTCGGTGCGGCCTTCGGCCAGCATGGCGCACATCGCCCGCAGCAACGGCAGTTCCGGCACGAGTTCTTCCACGAACAAGTACTGTCCGGTCTGATTGACCTCCAGGAAGTGCAGCTTTCCCTCGGCGTCCGCGACCAGATCAATGCAACCAAACACGATGCCTAGCTCGCGCATCAGGGCGGACAGTTTGGCCTCGTAGCCCGCCGGTAGTGCGTAGGCCTGCGCGTGCAGGTCGGGCATATAGGTGCGCGGTCGCCAGTCGACGAAAGCGCCGCCCTCGTGCCTGCTGATGCGGGCAGTGAAAAAGCGCTCGCCGATCACGGTCACCCGCAGGTCGCAGACTTTTTCCACATATCGTTGATATATGCCGGGGCACATCGCGATCGACGCGTCGTCGACCGCCCCGATATCGTCGAGTATGGTGACTGCCGCGTTGTACATGCGATCGGTGCGGTGGTCCTTCCAGGTATGCGGAACAAAACTCTTGAACACTACGCGCCCGTGGCGCGCGATGAACTGGCGCACGCGTTTGGGATCATTCGATACCAGAGTTTCCGGGAAATCGATCCCCAGCTTGCGCGCGGCGCGCAGCTGAATCAGCTTGTTTTCCGTCCTTTCGGCATCTTCTGGCCGATTGATCCATAGTGCATCGATCGCGCTGGTGGATAACGCGAAAATACCATTCTGCCAAACAAGCCATTCGCGGGAGACGAACTCAGCGTCACTGGCCAAGACGGCGGCCGGCGCTTGCGGTGCACGTGCTCGACGCCACCAGACCGAGCGCAGATCGTACGCGCTGTATGCCGCGGACGTGGTCCAGCCGTCGCCATCGATTTCGATCGACAGTTCGCCGAAGACCGCCTCGGCCAAAGATGCGCCCCACAGCGGGGTGACGCCGTTCGCGCGTAATCCCCAACTGACCGACAGCGCGTTGCCATCGCCCGGCGGCGACAAAATAATCGAAGCAGGTTTCATCCGGAGGTCCTTGTCGCCCGTAAAGTTGGGCGCGCCTTTAAAAGCGCGCCCGCCTTGTCGCTTTGTTTATCTTGTCGCTTAGTTCACCAAGTCTTTGTCGCCCCAACCGCCTGCATTGCTGATGCCGGCGGTGCCAAAGCCACCTGAGATCGTTTTCAGTTCTTCGGCGCTGATTTCGCGGGCAGTCACGCGTCCGAGCGGACGCACGGCTTGTGCTGCGGCAACGGAGGCGACTTCGTTCTCTTTCTGCGAGCTTTTCATTTTTATTCTCCACACAGTGCGCCGGGAATAAGGGGCCGTCCCGGCTTCGACCTACAGCAAAGCGTGTTCGGAATGCATGGCGCTGACCTCGGCGCTGCCTGGCGCAGCGGCGGTGCGCATCGCCACGACTTGCCCGCCGCGCACCAACAACGCGCGGTCGGCGCTGGCAATGGTTTCCGGACGATGAGCGATGATCAGGCGGGTGACTTTCAGAGCGCGCACGGCGGCGTTGATCGCGCATTCGCGTTCGACGTCCAGATGGCTGGTCGCCTCGTCAAGCAGCAGGATGCTCGGTGCGCGGTACAGCGCGCGCGCCAGCAGGATGCGTTGCTTTTGTCCACCAGAGAGCGCCGACCCCATATCGCCAACCAGAGTCTCGTAGCCCATCGGCATCTCCACGATGTCATCGTGAATTTCCGCGAGCCCGGCCGCGGACTCGATTTTTGATAGCAGCGCGCCAGGGTCGAAGAAACTGATGTTGTCGGCGATCGAGCCGGAGAAAAGTTCGTCTTCCTGCATGACCGCGCCGAACCGGCTGCGATAGGCGTCCAAGCCGTATTTTCGAATGTCGATGCCGCCGATGCGGATGCAGCCCTGGGTTGGTTCGAGCAGGCCGAGCAGCAACTTCACCAATGTGGTTTTGCCGCAGCCGGACGGGCCGATCAGTGCCACGCTTTCGTGCGCCTCGATGCGAAAGCTGGCGTCCTTGACGATCCACGGCTCGTCCTCGGCGTAGCGAAAGCTTAAATTGTGTACTTCAATGCTCGGCTCGGGTGCCGGCCCGATATAGCTCGATTGACCATGCTGTTCGGGCTCGGCCAGCGCGATATCGGCGATGCGCATGGCATGCAGTTGCAGCAGGCGAAATTCGACCCATTTGTCTACCAGGCTGCGCATGCGCGTGGCGAACTGGTCGGCATAGACAATAAACACCACCAGCATGCCGGCCGAGAAAATTCCCTGCAGAACCATGTGTGCAGCCAGCCAGATCACCAGTACACGCTGCGCACCGAACACCGCTTGACCCAGCGCGCCGAAGGCGAAGCCGATGCGCTGTACGATCACGTCGCGATTGGCCACCTCGGTAATCGCGTTGGCCATGCGTGCCTGGCGTTCGCCCTGCTGATTAGCCAACTTGATCGTCTGTACACCACGGATCGATTCAAGCAATTGCGTCTGTTGCCGTGCCAAGTAAGTGAGTTGCTCCTCCTTGGTCGACTGCAGACGCTGATAGCTGACCCAGCGCAGGCCGGCGTAGATAGCGAAGCCGAGTAGGACCACACCGGTCAGCAGCGGGCTGTACATGGCCAAGAGCGCCAGCGTTAGCGACGCGGTTACGCCGTCGAGAATCGATTCAACGAAGCTGCCCGTGAGCGTCTGCTGGATGGTCTGCAGCGAATGAAAGCGCGAGATCAGGTCGCCGGAGTTGCGCTTGGCGAAGTATTCCAGCGGCAGGCGCAATAAATGACTAAAGAGATTTGTCGTCCACTGAGCGCTTAGCGCTGCGCCGATGCCGCTGATCGCCCAACCGCGTGCGGCACTGAGTCCCGACTGCACCCCGACCGCGAGGAGGAAACCCAAGGCGATCAGATTGAGTAGGCTGATATCGGCCGACACCAGCACTTGATCCAGCACCCATTGCAGATACAACGGTGCACTCAGGGCGCACACCTCCAGCGCAAGCGCCAGGGCAGCCACCTGCGCCAGCGCTTTCGGCAGGCCGACCACGCGACCGGCCAACCTACGCAGGGAAATCCGCTCGCGCTGTTTGACTGGCGCGAAATCGTTCGCTGGGGTCAGCTCCAGCGCGATGCCAGTAAATCGCTCACTGACTTCGCGCAATGACGCTACATAGGCGCCGCGGGCCGGGTCGTGTAGGTGCAGACCGCGCGAGGTGACGGCCTTCAGAACCACAAAATGATTCATGTCCCAGTGCAGGACGCACGGTGTTTTCAGCTGTGGCAGATATTCCATTTCGACCCGCAGCGGACGCGATTGCAGTCCAAGACGCTGCGCGATGTCGATCAGCCTCAGCAGGTTCGCGCCCTTGAGCGAAACCGGAAAGCGTCGGCGCAGGGCGGGCAGATCCACGTCATGGCCGTGGAATACTGCGATCATGGTCAGGCAGGCCAGCGCGCACTCGGCGACTTCGATCTGCAGGATCACCGGCAAGGTCTGGCGAGCGCCGAACATTCAGGCGAAACCCAGGCAAGCGGCAGCGCACGACAGCGGCTGCGATGCATCGACCGGTGAACGCGCGCCAAGCGACTGGAACGGCAGGAACAACCATTCGAATAGGCGTCGGCGTTCGAGCAGGATGTCCGCATCCAGCTCCATGTTTGGACGTAGCGGCAACGATTTGCCGAAGATCGTCAGCGCCTGCTGTTCGAGGTCGACCGTCACCCGATACACCGGCGTGGCGATGGTTTGTCCAAGCAAGCGACTGGCTTCACCGGCACTCAGCGCGCTGCGGGCGATCCCGCGGACGTGGCCCCATTGCTGGCCGAATTTCTCGTACGGGTACGCGTGATAACGCAACACCACGCGATCGCCGGCGGCGACGAAACCGATCGCTCGGCTGGGCACCCACAGTTCGGCCTGCAGGGTCGAGTCTGCCGGGATCAGGGCCAATAGACGCTGTCCAGTGGCGACGGCCTGGCCAGCATTGACGGTCACGCCCGAGACGATGCCTGCCCGCGCGGCGCGTACCACCAGTGCGCGCTGCGCATCATTGCGCGCCAGCGCCTGCTCGATATCGCCGAGCTGGCGTTCGCTGTCGTGGCGACCTTGCGCCTCGTTGAGCGGGATCTGGCGAAGCTGTTCCAGTGCGGTATTGAGTTGGCGCTCGACGTCCAGGCGCTGCAGCGCAATCACACGCACCTGCGCCTCGGCCTCCAGCGATTGTGCTTCTTGCCGCTTGAATTCGAACACGCCCACCAGGCCTTTCTCCGCGAGTGGCCGCAGCCGTTCGAGCAGGTTCTTTGCGCTGCCGGCCTGTTGCTCGCGAATCGCACGTTGCGCAGCGACAACGCGCAATTGCTCGCGCAGCATCTCGACCCCTTCAGCTGCCGCGGCGCGGCGTTGCGGGTTCGTCGTCTGTTGGTCAGTCAGGTCCTGCTGCAGCCGTCGACGCTGCCTCTGCAATTCACCGCCGATTGCAGCGCCTACCGCGCCGATCGTGGCGCCGTTGATCTCCGTGGAGATTTCCAACAGCGGTTCGCCTTCGCTGACCGCCTGTCCCTCGACCACCAGCACGCGGGTGAGCACGCCGTTGCCCAGCGCGGTAACCGCCAGCAGTCCGCCCGATGGCAACAGTTCTCCGCCGACGCGTTCGCGCCGCGTGTAGGAGCCCAGCATGAGAAACAACACGATCGCCAGCGCCACCAGCGCGCCGAGCAAGCTCAATACACGCGTCATCGGCGGCAGGCCGATGTACACCGGTCCCAGCCATTGGCCTCGTCGCGCATGGGCGACTTCGCTGCGGAACAACTCCGTTTCCATTCCTGTTTCCTTGACTGCGTGATGACACCGGCACCATGGCAAGAAACCCGTCGACGCTCACTGGAGTGCGTGACCATCTCCGTTGCATGCCATCGAATTTTTTCCTGAGTTTGAAATTCGTTTGGCGGAGCTGCTCGAGCCGCACTCCTGTTATATACGACAGTGATCGTACAGCGTAGCTCGTAGAAACGAAAGCTCTGCGTTTAGCGCATTCCAGCAATGGCCCGCCGCCGCCTTTCCGGACCCTCGGACTAGACGTTTGCCTATGCGTTGCCGTCGCACACGCCGATACGGCCAGAGTCGCGGCCGCGCTCTAAAAACAGGGAATACAACTCCCGTACCTCGGCCTTGATGCCCGGTCCCGTGTCAACGCCATCTGCGAGAGTTGGCTTCAAGAAAGTAGACGCGGAAATCGGTGGAAAACTGGCTCATTTATTTTTTTGACCAGATTCCAAAGCGGGATAAATGACCTCGCCGGGACGGACGTCGGTTTGCATTCCCAACGCCTGCAACGCAACCGCGCGTGTATTGTTTTACGGTTGTGTGCGGATGCCGGTCGAGGTCGCGATCGCGTTCGACGAAAGTGCCGTAGGGCGGGTCTTGCACCCGCCGCTTTTGCCCGCCGCTTTTGCCCGCCGCTTTTGTTCGATCCGCTGCGCCAAGGAAGGTGGAGGGGAACAGACGGCGCGTCCGAGACGCGCCCTACGCATCATCGTTTTCTTACGCGGCGGGGCGGGATGGGGCCGTAGGGCGGGTCTTGGACCCGCCGCTTTTGCCCGCCGCTTTTGCTCGATCCATGGCGCCAAGCAAGGTGAAGGCGAACAGGCGGCGCGTCCGAGACGCGCCCTACGCATCATCGTTTTCTTACGCGGCGGGGCTAAACGCCGCGCCAGGGCCTGCGTCGACGATGCGGGTCGCACCTGATACCGATGCGCCAAAGCTGCAACAGGCAAGCATCAGGATGAGGCGCATTGGGGCAGGTGGCGCAAAGCAGCCTCGGCATCAACGGCTCCGGCGCCGGATTTCCAACCGCATCGCACTTGTGGCGACGTTACGCGGCGCCCGCGGTTGTTGTAGTGTGCGCGACGGCGGCTCATTGCCGGGCCGCGTCGATCATGAAAACTTGGGGAGAGCAAGTCCAATGAGGAAAGCAATACTTGGTTTGTGTGGACTTCCGTTCGCCGCGCTGGCGCTGGCATGCAGCAGCTCGCTGGCTGCGGACATCAGTCCCGCACTCGCTGCAAAAGCGCAGCGCGGAGGATTGGTCGAGGCGCTGATCGTACTGCCTGATCAGACGAGACCTTCGCTGGCGCCGCTCGCGACGGACGCTGACTACAAGCTGCATCGACGCATGCTCGTCGATGCGCTGCGTAGCCGCGCGCAGTCGCAGCAGGCCGACCTGCGTTCATGGCTCGACAGCCGCGGTGTCGAATACCGCGCGTACTGGATTTCCAACATGGTCTGGGCGCGCCTATCGCGCGCCGACCTCGATGCACTGGCGCTACGCGCCGACATCGAGCGCGTGGAAACCAATCCGCACAGTGCGCTGAAGCTGCCGGTCGTCGAATCATCCGAGTTCGCACCTGCAGCGGTTGAAGCCATCGAGTGGGGCGTCAGCAAGATCAAGGCGCCGGACGTGTGGGCGCTCGGATATACCGGACAAGGCGTAGTGATCGCGGGAGAAGACACCGGCTACAAGTGGGACCACGTCGTGCTCAAGCCGCACTACCGCGGCTGGGACGGTACCAATGCGAACCACAACTACAACTGGCACGATTCGATTCATGCCGGCAGTCTGGCCAACAACTGCGGCTTCGACATGCCGGCACCGTGCGATGACCACGGCCACGGCACGCACACGGCCGGCACCTTTGCCGGCAGTGACGGCGGCAGCAACCAGACCGGCGTCGCACCGGGCGCGAAGTGGATCGGCTGCCGCAACATGGATGCAGGCGACGGCACGCCGGCGCGCTACATCGAATGCATCCAATGGATGATGGCGCCGACGGACCTCGCCGGACAGAACCCCGATCCGGACCTCGCGCCCGACGTGGTGAGCAATTCCTGGGGCTGCGTTCCGTCCGAGGGATGCACCACCGGCGACGAAATCAAGACCGCCGTCGACAATATCGTTGCGGGTGGCATCTTTTTCGCCGCTGCTGCAGCCAACGATGGTCCCGCCTGCAGCACGATCACCGATCCGCCGGCAATCTACGACTCTGCCTTCATCGTTGGTGCGACTACCAGCAGCAACGCGATGGCGGGTTATTCCAGCCGTGGCCCGGTGATTGCCTCGACGCTCATCCGCCCGGATGCATCGGCGCCAGGTTCCAGCATTCGTTCCTCCTGGAACAATGGCGGCTACAACACGATCAGCGGCACCAGCATGGCCACGCCGCATGTGGCGGGCGCGGCGGCGTTGTTGATGTCGGTGAATCCCGCATTGAAAGGGCATCCCGACCAGGTCGGAGCCGTGTTGCGCAATACAGCCACGCATGGCCTGACCGATCCGTCGAATCCCGGCTGCGGTGGATTGACGATGGCGGTCTGGCCGAACTACCAGGCCGGTTACGGCATCATCGATGTCAGTGCCGCGGCACTGTCTGAGCTGGTTGCGCCGACGCTGGAGCTCGCATTCACGCCGGCCAGCGTGATGGAAAACGAGCCGAGTGCTTTGACCCTGACGCTGGGCAATACAAATCCGGCCGCGGTGACCCTGAGCAGCGACTTGGTCGATACTTTGCCGAGTGGCGTCGTCGTTGCGGCCACGCCCGATGCATCGACGACATGTGCCAGCGGCACGGTGACGGCGGTTTCGGGGGCGGGCTCGTTCACGTTGTCCACTGCGACGCAGATTCCCGCCGCCGGGACCTGCACCGTGACCGTGAACGTGATGTCGACGACGGCTGGCAGCTACGAGAATTCGATCGCCGCCGGTGCCCTGCATACGCCGGTGGGCGACAATGCCAGCGCGACGGTCGCGACACTGACGGTGATGATCGACGATGTGATCTTCGATGACGATTTCGAGGGTATCCCTGGCCCCTGAGGCAGGCAGCGCAGCGAACAGCGGCGACGAGGCCCACACCCTCGTCGTCGCGATCTCCTCACGCGCATTGTTCGATCTTGGCGACAGCCACGAGCTGTTCGAGCGCGACGGTGTGGATGCGTTTGCGCGCCACCAGATTGCGCGTGAAGACGAACTGCTCGCGCCCGGCATTGCGTTTCCGCTGGTGCAGAAACTGTTGCGACTCAACAGCGCTGCGCCGGCCGCGCCGCATGTGGAAGTGATCCTGCTGTCGCGCAACTCGGCCGATACCGGCCTGCGCATCTTCAATGCGATCGAGCACTACGGTCTCGATATCGCACGCGCCGCGTTCACGCGTGGTGCGCCGACTTCGCCGTACGTGCATGCGTTCGGTGCGGATCTGTTTCTATCGGCGAATCCCGAAAGCGTCGCTCAAGCTCTCGCAGCCGGCGTCGCTGCGGCGACGATCCTGCCGTCAAAGGCGCCGCAGCGACAGTCGGACCAGTTGCGCATTGCCTTCGATGGCGATGCGGTATTGTTCGGTGACGAATCCGAGCGGATCAACGAGGAGGGCGGTATCGACGCGTTCCATCGCAACGAATTGGCGCGCGCGCGCGAACCGCTGTCCGGCGGACCGTTTCGCGGCTTCCTCGATGCCTTGCACCGCTTGCAGGACGCGTTTCCGAGCGAGGATTCGCCGATACGCACGGCGCTGGTCACCGCGCGTTCGGCGCCGGCGCACAAGCGCGTGATCCTGACCCTGCGCGACTGGGGCGTGCGCATCGACGAAGCCCTGTTCCTCGGCGGCCGTCCGAAAGGGCCGTTCCTCGAAGCCTTCGGTGCGGACATCTTCTTCGATGATTCGGCGACCAACGTCGAATCCGCGCGGCAGCACGTCGCCACCGGCCATGTGCCGCGAAACCTGCGCCGAAGACCCACGCCATGAGCCATGCCATGAGCCACGCACTGCCCGGATCGCTCAACGATTTCATCGTGATCACCGAAGTCGACGACGCGCGCGTTTTCTTTGGCGCGCTGTTTCAGCGCAAGTTCGGTGATCCGGTGCCCGAACAGGCGCATCACATCGGCGTCTTCTTTCGCACCCAAGCCGGCGCGTTCGTGCCGCTTTCCTATCTGCATTTCATGCCGTTCGGCGACATCATCCTGGTCGGAGGACTGTGTACCGACGGGCGCGTATTCGAGCAAATGACGGAGCAGCAGCGCGCAGCGGTGCGCGATGCGGGCGGCGTGATGGTGCACGCGTTGCGCCATGCTTTTGTGCATCTTGCCGCGCACTGTGACGCTTTCTTCGGCTACTGCGGCGATCCGCGCGCGTATGAAGTCGACATGCAGGCGGGATTCGAGCCGACCGTACACGACAAGTTGATCGCACGCTGGCACAAGCCGTTGGACGCCGTGCGTCGCCGCAGCCTGGTTGCCAAGGCGCACGCGATAGGGCCCTTCTGAGTCGGATCCCGCGTCTTACTTCGCCAAGTCGAGGATGCGCCGCAGGTCGTCGGTGGAACGCCAGTGCTGCCCGCACACATAGCGCGGCAGCCGCCAGCGATGGCTGCTTGCGTCGACATGAGCAGGTTCGGTCGAGAATGCCGCGCGCAACCGGTGCTGGTGGGCGAAGCGCGGCAGGTATTCCTCGACGAGATACGCATTGCTCTCGCCGTACGGATACGCAAACAGGCTTGCGCGGTGCGGAGCGAGCCGTGCATCGAGCCAATCGCTGGCCTGGCGGATTTCCAGATCGGCGTCGCCATGGCTGTCAATCGTGCGGAACGTACCCTTGCGTTGTTCGCGCTGTACCGTGACCGGCAGCGTGTGATGGTTGTGGTCCCAGCTGTGGCTTTCGATCGCGATCAGGCCTTCGGTCTGTGCTGCCGGCCACCAGTCGTCGCTCCACCATCCGCGTCCGATCAGGCAGGTTTCGTCGAGTGTCGCGCGCGCTTGCGGCGATACGATGACGAAGCTGGTTGCATGTACGCCGGCACCGGTGTCGGCGTTGAAGTCGCGCAGCACACCGGCGAAACTTCGCTGCATCCCGCAGCTGGGATGGTCGATATCGTGCCAGTCAAACCACGAGCCGTCGTCGAAGCTCAGTGCGATCGAACGCTCTAGCGTGGCTGGCGAGGCCTCGCCGAGCAGTACTTCGACGACCCGCGCCAGGGACACGATACGCAGGCCGTGCCGATGCATGAGGCGCAAATCCTGCGCCAGCGCGACATGGTCATTGCTGGCGTAGTCGTTGCCGCTGATGTTGTTCGAATGGTAGGTGAGGACGGGAACGCGCATGGCTGGCTTCAGAGCAGGCATTCAAGCATAGGCGAGACGGACGATCTGCGACCAATCGGCGCATGGCCGAGCACCCGCAGGCCCGCTACAATAGCCCGCTTTGCAGCGCGCCCGGACCCCATTGCCATGCCAGCCATCCAGTTGAATCCTGCCGATCTCTACGATGTCCGCTCGCTGCTCTCCGACGAGGAACGCATGGTGCAGGACACCGTCGCCCGCTTCACCGACGAGCGCGTGCTGCCGATCATCGGCGATTGCTTCGACAAGGGGCGCTTCCCGACTGAGCTGATCCCCGAAATGGCCGATCTCGGCTTGCTCGGTTCGTCGCTGCCGGTCGAGTACGGTTGCGCAGGCATGAACGCGGTCAGCTACGGCCTCGTGTGTCAGGAACTGGAACGCGGTGATTCGGGCATCCGCAGCTTTGCGTCGGTGCAGTCGTCACTGTGCATGTATCCGATCTACGCTTACGGCTCCGAAGAGCAGCGCCAGCGCTGGCTGCCTGATATGGCCGCGGGCAAGGTGATCGGCTGCTTCGGCCTGACCGAGCCGCATGGTGGCTCCGATCCGGCCAACATGAAGACGAATGCGAAGAAGGATGGCGCCGACTGGATCCTCAACGGCGCCAAGATGTGGATCACCAACGGAAATCTCGCGCACATCGCCATCGTGTGGGCGCAGACCGACGACGGCATCCAGGGCTTCGTCGTCGAAAAGGACATGCCGGGCTTCAGCGCGCAGGAAATACACAAGAAGATGAGCTTGCGCGCGTCGGTGACGTCGGCGCTGTTCTTCGACAGCGTGCGCGTGCCGGAAGCGAACCGCCTGCCGAACGTGAAGGGCCTCAAGGGTCCGCTCGGCTGCCTGACGCAAGCGCGCTACGGCATTACCTGGGGACCGATCGGCGCCGCGATCGCGTGTCTGACTGAAGTCACCGAGTATTCGAAGAACCGCATCCTGTTCAATCGCCCGCTTGCCGCGAACCAGGCGGTGCAGCTCAAGCTTGCCGACATGGCACGCCGGATCACGATGGCGCAGCTGCTGTCGCTGCAGCTGGGTCGCTTGAAGGACGCGGGCAAGATGCAGCCGACCCAGGTGAGCCTCGCGAAGTGGAACAACTGCCGCATGGCCATCGACATCGCGCGCGAATCACGCGACATCCTCGGCGGTGCCGGCATCACGACGGAGCATTGCCCGATCCGGCATGCGTTGAATCTCGAATCGGTGATCACCTACGAAGGCACCGAGACTGTGCATCAGCTCGTGGTCGGTCGCGAATTGACGGGTATCAACGCGTTCTGAGCAGGGCCCGTCGCCCCAGTGGCTTTCAACAGCCGAAGGGCTGGTCAAGCCGGGGTCCAGCGTTTTGCCGCGGCCGAGAGCGTCGCTGGGTTCCGGCTCTTGCTGGAACGATGAAAAGTTTGGCGACAACCGCCCTTTTCGCGAGCAGCCGTCCTTATGAGCCACAACGACATTCGCATCGAAACCGAACGCCTGATCCTGCGTCTGCCGCAGCGCGACGACTTCGACACCTACGCCGACATGCACGCGGATGAAGAGGCGGTGCGTCATATCGGCGGCACGCTGCTGCGCGCACCGGCATGGCGCAAGTTCCTGCAGATGCCCGGCGCCTGGGCCGTGCAGGGTTATGCGATGTTCTCGGTGATCGACAAGGCCAGCGGTCGCTGGATCGGGCAGGCAGGGCCATGGCAGCCCGAAGGTTGGCCCGGCACCGAGGTCGGTTGGGCCTTCCATCGATCGGCCTGGGGCAAGGGTTATGCGACGGAAGCCGCCGTTGCGGCGACCAACTGGGCGTTCGCGAACCTCGGCTGGAATGAAGTCATTCATTCGATCGCGCCCGAAAACCGCGCCTCGCAGGCACTCGCAGCGCGGCTGGGTTCGACCAATCGCGGGCCAGGCAAATTGCCCCCGCCGCATGAAGACGTGCCGATCGACATCTGGGGCCAGACGCGCGAGCAATGGCTGACACGACGTCAACAGGAAAATTCGAAATGATCACCGTCTACGGCTACTCGCCCTCCGGCAATTGCCACAAGTTGCGCATGCTGTTGGGCCAGCTCGGCGGGGACTACCGCTGGGTCGAGACCGACAGCGCGCATGGCGCGACGCGCACCCCGGAATATCTCGCCAAGAATCCGAATGGTCGCGTACCGATGATCGAAGCCGATGACGGCCGCATCATGGTCGAGTCGAATGCGATCCTGTGCTGGCTCGCCGAGGGCACGAAATATTTCGGCGGCGACAGCTGGCAACGCGCGCAGACACTGTCGTGGATGTTCTTCGAGCAATACAGCCACGAGCCATATGTCGCCGTTGCGCGGTTCATCTGTGGCTGGACGCCGATCGACAGTCCGCGTCGCGCCGACTTGCCGATGCTGCGCGAGCGCGGCAATCAGGCACTCGCGGTGATGGACAAGCATCTGGCAACACATGCGTGGTTCAGCGGAGATCAGTACGGCATCGCCGACATCGCGCTGTTCGCGTACACGCATTGTGCGGGCGACGGCGGCTTCGATCTTGCCGCGTATCCGGCGGTCTGCCGCTGGCTCGACTGCCTGCGCGCCGAGCCGGGTTTCGTCGCGATGCCGCCGATTGCGTCGGCGAATGCGGCTTTGGTGGCGCAGTCGAAGTAGCTCGAACAGTTTCTCCTTGAACCCAAATCACAGAATATTTTCCAAGAAGCCCGACATGTCCGTTTCCGCCTCGATCCCCGCTCGCCACAAGAACGTCAATCGCGCCGAAGTCTGCGACCAGAACTTCATCGAGTTCGTGCAGAACTGGAGCGGCGCGCCGCAACGCGCGCCACGCGCCGACCAGCCCGTGCTCGCGGACAGCCTGTGCACGGCGCAGGATTTTCTCGATCTGTTCGAGTCGCAACTGGTGTCGCGCCACCTCGACCTGATGGCGCGCGTGTTGCGCGTGCAGAACAAGGTGTTCTACACGATCGGATCGTCAGGGCATGAAGGCAACGCGATGGTCGCGCGTCTGACGCGGCATACCGATCCGGCCTTCCTGCACTATCGCAGCGGCGCGTTCATGGCCGAGCGGTTCCGCAAATTGCCGGGCATGGATCCGATCATGGATTCCGCGCTGTCATTCGCCGCGAGCAAGGACGACCCCGCTTCCGGCGGTCGTCACAAGGTCTGGGGTTCCAAGCCGCTGTGGGTATTGCCGCAAACGTCAACGATCGCGTCCCATCTGCCGAAGGCGCTGGGTACCGCGGTCGCGGTCGAGCAGGCAAAGCGAATCGGCCACGCACTGCCGATTCCTGACGACTCGATCGCGATCTGCTCGTTTGGCGACGCTTCTTCGAATCACGCGACCGCGCAGACCGCATTCAACACGGCGCAATGGACGGCTTACCAGAAGCTGCCGGCGCCAGTGTTGTTCGTATGTGAAGACAACGGCATCGGCATCTCGGTGAAGACGCCCGGTGGCTGGATCGAGAATGCGTTCCGGCATCGCAATGGTCTCGATTATTTCTACGCCGACGGCCTTGATCTTGCTGCAGGTTACGAACAGGTCGCGCGTGCGGTGTACCACTGCCGTACGACGCGCCGACCGACATTCCTGCACCTGCGTACGACCCGCATCATGGGCCACGCCGGTCCCGATTTCGAGATCGAGTGGCGCAGTGTCGAGGAGCTGATGACCGTTGAGGCCAGCGACCCGTTATTGAGGTCTGCGGCAATCGCGCTCGAGTCGGGCCTGTACACGAAGGAATCGCTGCTCGCCCAATCCGAGGACACGCGCAAGAAGAGTTTCGCTGCGGCCAACGAAGCCGATCGCCGCCCGAAACTCGATCGACTCGAGGACGTCATCGCACCGCTCGCGCCGTACACGCCAGCCAAGGTCAACGCGGAAGCGCAGCGCGCCGACTATGCCGAGAAGCGCCTGGCGGTGTTCGGCAGCGCGGAGAAATTGCCGGAAAAACTGCCGCCGCGCCACCTTGCGATCCAGATCAACAATGCGCTGCATGATCTGTTCGCGAAATATCCGGAAACGCTGCTGTTCGGCGAAGACGTCGCCCAGAAGGGCGGTGTGTACACAGTGACCAAGGGGCTGCACAAGGCATTCAAGAACGCGCGCGTGTTCAACACCCTGCTCGACGAGACGATGATCCTCGGCCTCGCCCAGGGTTTCGCCAACATGGGCATGTTGCCGATCCCGGAAATCCAGTATCTCGCGTATTTCCACAACGCCTGCGACCAGATCCGTGGCGAGGCGGCATCGCTGCAGTTCTTCTCGAACGACCAATACAGGAACCCGATGGTTGTGCGCATGGCCGGCCTCGGCTACCAGCGCGGGTTCGGCGGCCATTTCCACAACGACAATTCGATCGCCGCGTTGCGCGATGTTCCGGGTCTTATCGTCGGTTGTGCCAGCCGCGGCGACGATGCTGCGACGATGCTGCGTACCTTGACGGCCTTGGCGAAAGTCGACGGTCGAGTGTCGATCTTCCTCGAACCCATCGCCTTGTACATGACCAAGGATCTGTATGAAGCCGGCGACGGCCAGTGGCTCACCGCGTATCCGCCGCCGGATCAGTCAATGCCGTTGGGCGAAGGTCGCATCTACAACGCCGACGCGAACGATGTCG
>JBDSNK010000017.1:0-4472 GCA_039915385.1 Dokdonella sp. | reverse complement strand
TCTGCCATACCGACCAGCTGCCGCCGGTCACCATGGTTCCCCATTTCGGATCGGTGTCGACCGCATTGATGCGCACCGACTCCCACTTCGCCTCGAGTTCGTCGGCGACGATGCGCGCGAGTGCGGTACCGACGTGCTGGCCCATCTCGGCGCGGATCACATTGACCGTGACGATGCCGTCGTTATCGATGTGATACCAGATCGTCGGCTCGAATACCTTCGCGGCCACGGCCGCCGTGGGATCTGCGAACGCCGCGTCTGGACGCAGGAATGCGAGCGTGAAACCCGCGCCAGCCGCACCGATGAGAAAACCCCGACGCGACAGCTGGAATGGCTGCGCGTCTCCGTTTGCGTGGTCCTTGAAGTTACTCATGGGTCGGGGCGCCCGTATTGGTCGCGCTCGCAAGCTCCACCGCAGCAAGCTTGATCGCCTTGCGGATGCGCACATAGGCCATGCAGCGGCACAGGTTGCCACTCATGACCGCATCGATCTGGGTATCAGTCGGGTTCGGATAGTCCTTCAGCATCGAGGCGGCCTGCATGATCTGCCCCGACTGGCAGTAGCCGCATTGTGGCGTCTGCGTCTCGATCCAGGCTTTCTGCAACGGGTGCTGACCCGCCGGATCGAGGCCCTCGATCGTCGTGACGCTCGCGTCAGCGATCGCATCCATTCGCGTGATGCACGAACGTACCGCGCGACCATCGACATGCACGGTGCAGGCGCCACACATGCCGATGCCACAACCGAACTTGGTGCCCTTGAAACCGATGACATCGCGAATCACCCACAGCAAAGGCGTGTCTTCGGCGACATCAACCGAAATGGGTTGGCCATTGATCGAAAACGTCGTCATGTACGAATGGCTCCAGATTGCATGGTCATCGCAAGGTCACGCCCCGCCTTGGCCGCGGATTTTCGAGACCGTGGCTTCGAGATCGCTCCATGCCGGCTGGTCCGTGCGCGTGCGGCGCAGATAGGCCGCGAGTCGGGCGATGTCAGCGTCACTCATTGCCGACGCGAAGCCCGGCATCAGCAAGATCGGCATGCCATCACGCCTGCCGATGCCATCGAGGATCACGTGAATCAGGTTCGATGGTCCAGGTGCGGACAGCGCGCTGTTCAAGGCGAGTTCGGGTCGTACCGCGAGCGGCGGCGCGCCGATGTTGTAGTGGCACGACGCGCACGCTGCCGCATAAAGGTTTGCGCCCGCATCGTCGGACGCGTCGGTCGCGCGATGCTCGAATGCCATCGCCTTGACCACCGCGGGCTCGACCGATGCCTGCGTAGAAGCGGTCCCGCTGATGTCCGCGAAATACGCCGCGATGGCGTGTATGTCGGTATCGGGGAGTTTTGCCAGGCTGTCATGCACGACCTCGGACATTGCACCGGCCGCGCTGCCATGCAAAGCCGTCGCGCCGCTGCGCAGGTAACCAAACAATTCGTCTTGCGTCCATGGCACGGGTGCCGTCGGCGTTGAATTGAGCGCCGGAGCGAACCAGCCATCGATGATTGCACCGGCGTATGCCTCGCTTGGTTTTTCTGCACCCATGCGATTGCGCGGTGTATGACACGCAGCGCAATGGCCGAGCCCTTCGGCGAGATACGCGCCGCGATTCCATTCCTCACTTTTGCCCGAATCCGCGACGAAGGTCCCTCTATTGAAAAACAGGAGTTTCCAACCCGCTTGCAGCGCGCGGATGTTCAGCGGAAACGACAATGTATTTGACTTTGCTTCGACTTTGACAGCCGGTCGTGTCATCAGAAACGCGTACAGCGCGTGCACGTCGTCATCGCGTACCTTGGTGAAATGATCGTATGGAAACGCGGGAAAAAGATGCGAACCGTCGCGCGCGACACCCTCGTGCAAGGCACGTGCGAAGGCTGCTTCGGACCAGCGTCCGATACCGGTCGCCGGGTCGGGAGAGATGTTGCTCGAATATATCGTGCCAAACCCGCTTTCCAGGCCGCGGCCACCGGCGTAGGGCGCGCCGCCGTTCACGGTGTGGCAGCTTGCGCAATTGCCCGCAGCGGCGAGCAATTCACCTTTGCCGACGAGATCCGCAGCAAATGACGACAGCGCGGGCATGGCGACAGGTTCGATCGCCGGTCGCCAGGCCATCGCGAACAATCCGAGCGTGCCAACCAGCAGCACGATGATCAGACCGACAAGTATTCGTTTGACCAAGAGGGTCTCCGACGCAGTCAGTTCGGGCGGGTTGCGGCCGCATCAGGCGACACGACGCGACGCGATCTGACTCTACTCTTCCACTTCCCGCACATCTACCGCGACCACGCCATCGCGCCGTTGCCATGCACGAGAACGGGTCAGCGCGACGATAGTTCGACGCAACGTCCAGCGACTCATTGCCCTGTACGGCGCGAACCGATGGGTGTAGCTGTGGATCGGCAACCATTCGTCTACAAGACGCGGCAGCAGCGGGTCGATGGAAAATTCAGCTCCCACTCGGCATCGTGCAGCACCCCTCGATGCAGCGCCCCCATGCACGCGCTGTGCAACTTCGGGGACGCCTGCACGGGTCGATTGATCGGCCCACTGCGCGAAGAGCACGTTGCGCGATGCCAGAGGCGGCTCGAATCCGGGCAAACTCGCTTGCTGCAAGACGCTGGAATTCCGGCGGACGCTCGTTCACACAGATGCAGGATGCGATGCGCTTGTGCGAAGTGTAGATTGTCGTCTCGACCAGCGACCACGACATCGACCGAGGATCCTCATGCGCCACGTCATCGGAATCGCCGCCGCATCGCTGCTGCTCGCCTCCTGCCAACCTGCGCAACGCCCGGATTCCACCTTGCATGGGGCCGTCGTGCCGGACACGCTCGCGATACAGACCGGACTGATCCACGGCCGAGCGATTTATCTCGAACGCATGATGCTGGCGCCGGGCGCGACGCTCGAGGTGCAACTGGTGGACGATCCGGCAGACGCGAAACATACGGCAACGATTGCCAGCTCGCGTTTTACGGGTCTGCAGGGCCCGCCCTATGCATTTGCCCTGCCCTATGATGCGGCACGCATCGAACCGGGCATGCACTACGGTCTGCGCGCAACGCTGCGCGATGCGCAAGGACATCTCCAGTTCGTTACCGACAAGCGCGTTGCAGTCGTGCCCGGCAGCGCGTCGATTGTGGAATTCCGGCTCGTGCGCGCGGATGCGCGCTGAGCGCTAGCCGGTCGCCTTCGAATGCTTCATCGATGTGCTCCGGAGCGACGCTGTTGCAGCGTGCGCACGACGTTGTCGCTGATGCGCTGCGTGAACTCAAGGCTCAGCACCGTTGACGCAGCCGACTTCGATTGCGGCCACACGCTCGGTGCGGACGTGAACGCTGCCGCTGTCGTTACCGACACCGCCGGCGCCACGTAGATGTCGGTCTGGTTGGTGGCATCGCCCGCGTTGGTGCGCGCGAACATCGGCACGAACGTGGTGCCGACGCTGACCAGTCCCTGATAGTCGCCGAGAAACCAACCACCGATGCCGGGCGATGTCGTCCGTGGCGCCAGTTCGAGGTCGAATGGACCGGCGATCTGGCTCTCGTGCCAGGTAACCGTGTCGGCCGACCGCGCGAGCCAGTAGTCGGTGAGCAAGGTCGCGCGATCCGTCGTGTTGGGTCGGAAGTCGTAATAGCTCACGCCGATCGTGCCGTCGGCGCGCACGGTTGCCTTCGGCGAAAATGCAGACACGGTCGTATTGGCATTCACGCGCGTAGGTGCCGACCAGGTCAGGCCGCCATCGGCGGATCGCGACAGCACGATGCCATCGCGGGCGCCATTGCTGAAGCGCGCGTCCTGCCATACGACAACAAGACTGCCGCCCGGCCCCACCACCATGTCCGGCACGATCGAACTGTCGCGCACGGGTGCGCCACCGTCTGGATCGCGCGTGCCGACGGTGAGCTGGTCGGCGATCTTGATCGGCAGCGACCAGGACACTCCGTTGTCGGTCGAACGCACCACGGCCACGGATACCGCGAGACCGCCGTTCGGGCCGGGATCGATCTGCGTGAACATGTTGACCAGCGTGCCATTCGGCAGCACGCCGATGATGTTGTCGATCGTCTGATGGTTGACGCCCGGGTCATAGATCACCGTGGGCGGCTGCCAACTGAGGCCGCCATCGATGCTGCGCGCAAACATGGCGGGGCCCGTGTTCACGGCGGTCAGCCGATCCCACACCGCATAGACAAAATGCGCATCGAGTGGATCGGCAACGATCGCGCCCTTGTCGTTGAAGACGGCATCGGTGTCGCGAATCAACGTGGTGGTGGCGCCCCATGTCGCGCCGCCGTCGACCGACCGACTGACAAGGATGCTACTGACCGATCCAGCCTGCTGTGCGAAACCATCGAAGCCGAGTGCGAGCAGATGCACGTGGCCGTCCGGGCCGATAGTGATCCACGGGTTGCTGCTGCGCTCGTAGTCACCGCCATTCGCGACGGTGCCGCCAGCACACCG
>JBDSNK010000072.1:0-3554 GCA_039915385.1 Dokdonella sp. | reverse complement strand
TCGAAGCGTTGCGCATTGACGGTGAATTGCGCCATGACGTCCTCCTCAGGTCTGGATATCGCCGGCGATCTGCTGCAGCTGGATCACCACGAACTCGGCGGGTTTGAGCGGCGCAAAGCCGACCACGATGTTGACGATGCCCTTGTTGATGTCACTCTGCGTCGTCGTTTCCTTGTCGCATTTGACGAAGTAAGCGTCCTTCGGCGTGCTGCCCTGGAACGCGCCCTGCCGGAACAGGTCGTGCATGAAGGCGCCGATATTGAGGCGGATGCTTGCCCACAGCGGTTCATCATTGGGTTCGAACACGACCCACTTCGTCGCGCGGAACAGCGTCTCCTCGATGAACAGCGCCGTACGTCGCACCGGCACGTACTTCCATTCGGAGCCGCGCTCGTCGTTGCCTTGCAAGGTGCGCGAACCCCACGCGACGATGCCGTAGGTGGGGAAACTGCGGATGCAGTTGACCGCGAGTGGATTCAGCACGCCGTTCTCGTCGTCGGTCAGGCGCACGACGGTGTCGATCACTCCGGTGAGGCTCGCTTCGCTTCCGGCTGGCGCTTTCCATACGCCGCGCTGCGTGTCGGTACGTGCGTAGATGCCGGCCATGTAACCGCACGGCGGAAATTCTCGCGGTCGATTCTGCGCCAGCGGATCGGGCGCGATCAGCCACGGAAAGTAGAACGCCGCATTGGTCGCATCGTTACCGGTGATGTTGCCAGGACCGGTTTTCTGTTTGGCAAATTTGACGTTCGCGCAATCTGCAATCAGGAACGCACGCCGGTCGTGACAGAATTTCTGCAGCAACTGGATCGTCGCCTCGCTGGTTTCGCCAGGCACGCACAACAGGTTGAAAAGGTCGACCCGGTCCAGAACATGGATGCCGGAATCCGCGCCGCCGGCATTGAGAGCCAGGTCGAACACATCCGGTTCCTTTACAGGGTCGAGCGGAGCGCCGTCGTCTCCGTCTTTGAGCAGCGCTACGTCTGTCCTGACAGTGCCGATCGGCGGCACCGGTTTTCCGGCGGGCGCTGCGGTCGGTGGTGTCGGAGGCGTGTCCTTGTCCTTGAAGCCGGTGACGTATTCCGATTCCGACTGGATCACGCTGTACACATAGCGCTTGTCGTTCGGGTCAGTCGAAAGATTCTCGTACGACTCAACCACGAGCAAAGGGGCGACTACCTTTCCGTCATCCGTCACCTTGTCGAACACCACCTTGACGACCGCGAGCTGGAAACGCGAAGCATCACTGCTTGATGGCTTGGTCGCGACGGCATAGTCGGCTGACCATTTGCCGGGGCTTCGCGCATACAGCGTCAGGTTGTCGACTGCCACCGTTCCCGTGGCCGCGGCCTTCTTGGTTGCGTCGTCCGGGTCCGCGGCCGTTCGTGCCAGCCTCACAATGTAGGCGCGCTGGCCGCCGTTGGCGAAGAACTGACTGACCGAATAGCCGAGCAGGCTGCGCGTGTCGAGTCCACCGTACATGCGCACGTAGTCGCTCCAACTGAGCACAAGACCCGCACTGTCGACCGGACCTTTCGCTGCCCAGCCTGCAAACGCGGCGATCGACGTGGCGACGCCGGTAATCGTGCGCACTCCGCTGGGAATTTCCTCAACGTAGACGCCTGGATAGGTAAGCGCGACAGACATGCTTTCTCTCCTTCATCGTTGCGGCAGTCGCCGCCTTCAGTGCGCACGCGGTGAGTGGTTCGCATCGCTGCTCAATGCATACAGTTCGGCACCATCCGGAAGGCGATCGCGACGCAGAACGCCGAGCGCGACCAGGTGCGTGAGCGCGTGCTCGATGCGAGAGCGTTCGGTTTCATAGCGCTGCAGCGGCAACCACCACGTGATGATGCCGTCGAGCGTGTCCGCCGCTTGCGGATGCCCACCCAGATAGGCGAGCACAGCACGTTCCACTTCGATGCTTCCATCGCCTGCATCGCCTTGTTGCTCCGACATACGACCGCCTCCCCGCTTTGAACTCGCAGGATGTTTCCCCACACGCGATCATGAGGAGCAAACCACATGCCAGCTGCGGAATTGGCGTGCGAGCGTTGTCTGGCGCGGGGTTGACCGATGGGCTTGATGGCGACCCGGGTCATCGCGAACCCGCTACAACGCGCGAGCGGGTGCAAGCGCACCCGCTTACGCGTCGCAGTGGCGGCGGCGATGCTCGAAACGGAAAGGTGAACAGGCGTGCGACGTGACAACGCGAACGGATCAGGCGGAACGAAAGCCGCTTCTTCGGATACCGTGCTTCTTCAGCAGCTTGCCCAGATGACGCCGCTCGGTGCCGGCGACGCGCGCGGCCTCACTGACATTGCCGCAGGTCTGGCGCATCAGGGCCGTGAGATAGCCACGCTCGAAGACATCGATCGCGTGACCTTTTGCGGCGGCGAAATTTGCATCGCTGCAGGTCTGAAAGGTTGGCTCAATCCCGGCCTTTGCAACGAGGGCTGGCTCCACCGCGGCGAGATCGGACAGTTCGACGGCAGCACGATCGGCAGCCAGGCACGCACGCAGCACCACGTTTTCGAGCTCACGCACGTTGCCCGGCCAGACATAGGCGCTCAACGCGCACTGCGCCTGGGCACTCCAGTGCTTGGGCGCGTTGTGCAGGCGTTGCGAAGCCGCGCGCAGGAAACTGTCCGCGAGCAGAAGGATGTCATCGCCGCGTTCGCGCAGAGGCGGCAAGCGCGCGTAAAGGGAATTGAGTCGATAGAGCAGGTCACTGCGGAAACGACCTTCTGCAGCGAGCGCGTGAAGCGAGGCATTCGTCGCGGCGATGATGCGTACATCGGCAACACGCACACTGCCGCCGCCCACTGGGCGGTACTCGCTGTCCTGCAGGAAGCGCAGCAGCGTGACTTGCGCCTTCGGCGACAGCGCATCCACTTCGTCGAGGAACAACGCGCCGCCCTCGGCACAGGCAACGAGCCCCTCATTCGCGCTTTTTGCGTCGGTGAAGGCGCCGCGACGATGGCCGAACAGCTCGCTCTCGACAAGCGAATCCTGCAACGCGCCACAATTGATCGGCACGAACGGCATGCGTGCGCGTGCGCTGGAGTAGTGGATCTCGCGTGCCGCGAGCTCCTTGCCGGTCCCGGTCTCGCCCTCCAGCAGGACAGGCACGTCGCAGGACGAAAATCGCCGCAATCGCGCGAGCAAGTCACGCACTGGTTGAGACTGCCCGAGCATCATCGGCACAACTCCCTGAATATCCCACGGCGCAACCTTGCGCGTGGCCGTCCGCAGCGGTCGCGATCTGGCTCCGCGCCACTGGCAATCGCATCCAATCCTGCGGAATCCCTTCCGCCTTGCGCCGTTTCCACTACAAATCGAGTCCCGCGGAGCGGCCGCGTAGCTCGCCGCTATTCAGTGCATCATGCACGCGCCGACTTCGGGCGCGCTGAGTCTTGCATACCCTGTCGATGGCGTGCGCCGACCGTGGCCGCAGCATCGCTGTCCGCTGGCAATACTGGGGTAGCGAGCGCGCTTTGCAGTGGACATGCGAGCGCGACACAGAGTAATACTGAGTAGTTATCTTCATACTT
>JBDSNK010000020.1:0-7879 GCA_039915385.1 Dokdonella sp. | reverse complement strand
CGAGTTCGGGCGCAGTGCCTGAATAGCGCGAAACCAGCTGCAATTGCGCCACGGGTACGTAGAGCTTGTCGCCCTTGGCGTATTCGATCGACAGGAATTCGGCGTTTTCGCCGCCGACATCGAGCTTGAGCAGGCCTTGATAGCGACCGACCCCGTGATCGACATGCACGATCGGCGAGCCGATCTGCAGCTCGGCGAGATCGCGCACGATCGCTTCTGGATCGCGCGAGGCACGCTTGCGCCGACGCGTCTGCTGCACGCGTTCGCCAAACAGTTCGCGCTCGGTCAGCACGGTCATCGCGGGCTTGGTCAGAGCGAAACCCTGTTCGAGCGATGCGACCGTGATGCCGAAGGGGTTGTTGTCAGAGGCGAATTCCGCCCACGTCGCGTACGTCTGCGGCCGCAGGCGCGCGCTGGCGAGTTGCTCGATCAGTCCTTCGCGCCGACCGGCGGAATCCGACGCGATCAGCACGCGACCCGGATAAGCGGCAAGGAAATGGCGCAATGCGTCGCCGCTTTCGTCGCCCTTGCGATTGAGCGGCAGGCTCGGTGCGGGCTGCGTGCCGAGATCGATCGCGTGTTCGTTCGTGTGCGGCAGAACGATGTCGATGCGCAACTCGTTGTTGAGTCGTTCGCGCAATTGCTGCGGCGGCAGGTAGAGCTCGTTTGGCGGCAGGATCGGCCGTTCGACATCGTGCGCGCGCTGCTCGTAACGTTCGCTCGTCTGTGTCCAGAAGCTGTCGGCTGCTTCGAGAGCATCCGCAGCAATCACGAACAGTGCGTCCTTGGACAGGTAGTCAAACAGGGTTTCGGTCTTTTCGAAAAACATCGGCAGGTAGTATTCGATGCCGGCCGGCGTCATGCCTTCCTTGATGTCCTGGTACAAGGGGCAGCGACGCGGGTCGATCGGAAAGCGCTCGCGCAGCGCGTTGCGGAACTCTTTTGCCGATTCCTCGGTCAGCGGGAATTCGCGTGCTGGCAGCAGGCGTACCGCATCGACCTTGTGATCGGAACGCTGCGTTTCCGGATCGAAGGTGCGGATCGAGTCGATTTCATCATCGAACAGTTCGATGCGGTACGGCTCCGGGCTGCCCATCGGAAAGATGTCGAGCAGGGCGCCGCGCACGGCGAAGTCGCCCGGTTCGAGTACCTGCGGCACATTGCGATAGCCCGAGGATTCGAGCCTGCGGCGTTCGGCCGCGATATCGAATTTCTGCTTCAGCTCCAGCACGAGGCCTGAGCCGGTGACATAGCTGCGCGGCGCGAGGCGCTGCATCAGGGTTGCGATCGGCACGACAAGCACGCCACGCTTCAGCGTAGGCAGGCGATAGAGGGCTGCGATGCGTTGCGAAACGATGTCCGGATGCGGCGAAAACAGGTCGTAGGGCAGGGTTTCCCAATCCGGGAACTGCAGCACTTCGAGGTCATTGCCGGCGAAAACCGAGAGTTCGGCCTCGAGCGCGTGCGCAGCATGCGTGTCGTGTGCAACCGCGACTACGACGCCCGCGTGCGCGCGCCCGGCTTCGGCCAGCGCGAGCGCAAGTGCCGCGCCGTGCGGTGTCGACCAGTAGCGGCGCTGTTTGATCGAAGAAGGGAGGGGGGCGTGAATGAGCATGGTATCCAGGCAATGGCAGGAGACGCGCCCCTGTCACCCGAGTGCGGAACGGTGGCTCTCGTGAGTTGGGCGCGCATGTTACAGGAGTGCCCCGGCCGGGTCGTTCAAAACATGACCGCTCCGCCATCGCGAGTGCCCTGATCTCGCGACCCAGGCGGGTGCCATTCACCCAGGCGCGTCGGCGTTGAACACGACGACATCAAGATCGTCGGGGTTGGCGCTGCGCATCGTCAGTTCGATATTTGCCGTGCCGCCGAGGTTGCATTCTTCGCACGCGTAGATGCGAGAAACGCTGTCACTAGCCTTGGGTTCCAACGCGCGTCCGTTGACGGTCGCCTGGATCGTGTAACCCCTGTCGAGGAGGAAGGCGGTGTCGCTGACGACGAGGTATTCCCGGGCGGCGAGCGACACCGACACCTGGCGTTCCTGTTCGGGGCCGGCAGCGGCGAGGTAGGCGGGGTAGCGGGGCTCCGGCGCAGGCTCCATCGAACGGCCGAACGGTACCGCGCGAGCGCGCACCAAGCCCAGCGGACCGAGCCGTCGGATCGGATCGACATCGAGTCGCGCAAACATTGCGCGTGTAAGGCCGAGCCAATGCTGACGTTGCGGGTCGCTGCCACCCAGTTGGACATCGGCGCGACCGCAGTTCAGGCGCATTTCGATCGCATAGTTCAGCAGGAGATGATTGGCGTAGCTGCCGTGGACCGCTGGCTTGCTCTGGTTGCAGAGAAAGCGGCCGCTTGCGGCCATCGCATAGGCAGGCATCAACAAGGTCGGTGTGGTCGGCGTCACTTCATGTTTGATATCGGCGAGTGGCCACCATCCAAATGGAAACGCGCCACGCGTCTGCAAGCGCGCCGTGCCGACGTCGATGGCAACTCCGATGATCAAGGCGCCGACGATCACGATGCCGCGCGCGCCGATGGCGAAGGGTGTCGCGCCGAGTCCCGAAAGACCGAGTGCAAGCGCGCCGCAGGCCACGACATGCAGCGGCGATGCCATGTAGAACGGTGTGATGTCGCGTAGCGCGGACGTCGCAACAGCGACGGCCATGGTGATGACCAGTGCGAATGCGGGCAGTAGTCGCTGTGCCGGAATGCGCACGCGCTGAGCGAATCCAAGCGCGGCAAGCGCGCCACTGGTGGTGAGCGTGAGTGCTGCGAGCATCACCCAATGCCGGCTCCAGCCGAATATCGACGTGAACCAGTAGGCGGCTCCGTCGACCACAACCGCATGTATCAGCGCCCATGTATTGGCAAGCGTGTGCATTGGAGCAAGCGCAACAGCATAGCGAGCCGCCGCGCCGGCATCGGTAAACCCGTGCATCGCGTCCCACACAAGCAACGGAACGACGGGCAGGACGACGATCAGCAGCGCAAGCACGACATCACGCGCGCGCAAAGAGCCGCTGCGCCATGTTTGAACCAGAACTGGAAGGCCTAGCCAGGTCAGGGCGATGCTCGAAGGATGTGCATGCAGCGCAAGAATGAAGGTAAACGCCATCCCCAGCAGATAGCGTGTCCGCGGTTGCCGCCATTGCCGGATTGCGCACAGCAGGAAAGCGAGTGCGAACGGAGCGACCAGGCTGGGATGTGAAGGCAGGAGGAACTGGAAGGTATCCCACGACGGCAGGGTCAACAGAAACGCCCAGAGCATGCCGGTTCTTCGCTGATCGAGCGCCTTGCCCGCCAGATAGGCGAGAGGTATCTGCATCGCGATCATCAGGCCGAGCGCGGCGATCACGGCCTGCCAATGGCGGCCGCACAGAGCCAGCAGCAGTGCGAGCAAATAATCCCAGACCGGGCCAAGATGAAATACGCCACCGAAGATCGGACCCGTCAGCGGAAACGCCTCGCCATTCAGCACGCGCAGCCCGATGAACACATCGCGCGCAAGATCCATGGTCGCTGCCGCGTAAGGAATGCGGGCGAGCATGAGTGCGACGAGAATGAGCAACAGTCCATTGCGCCCGAGGCGAGAATTGAGCGGGTCAAAGCGTGTCGCGTTCGCTCGTCGACCGCTGACCTTGTCATGAGCCTCGCGCTGCACGGATATATCGTCTGCTGCGCCAGAAGTCATGGGCATTCTTTACCTCCGCTTTACCGTGCGCTGGCGAATGCGCTTCGCGGCGATCGGTCAGAATAGCCCATTGCCGGAATCGATGGAGTGGCGGGCGAATGAGAGGTCATGAGCGATCACGCCCGGGCGTTTTCCATGTCGCTGTGTGGTCGGCTTTTTCGCTGGCTGCGTGTTCGCGCGGGAATTCGCCTTCGCCGCCGATGGCCGTGCCGGTCACTGTTGCAAAGGTAACCAGCCGCGACATGCCCACCATCGCCAGTGCGGTCGGTACGGTCGAGGCGATCAACAGCGTGGCGGTGAAGTCACTGGTCGACGGCCAGCTTGATCGCGCCTTCGTCAAGGACGGTGATGAAGTGACGGTCGCGCAGGCCTTGTTCCGCATCGACCCGCGCGCAGCCGAGTCGTCGCTGCATGAATCCGAGGCGGGCCTCGCGAAAGATCGGGCGGCGCTCGTGCAGGCGCGCTCACAAGTGAAGCGCTACCAGCCCGTCGCCGACAAGCACTACATTTCGGCCGACCAGATGGAGCAGTACAAGACCAATCTCGCCGCCGCGGCGGCGAGCGTCAAGGTGAGTGAGGCGAACGTGGCGTCCGCGAAGTTGACGCTGGGTTTCACCGACATCCGCTCGCCGCTGACCGGAAAACTTGGGCGCATCCTAGTGCAGCCGGGCAACCTGGTGAAGGCGAACGACACCAACGCGTTGGTGGTGATAAACCAGATTGAGCCGATCTATGTCAACTTTGCGTTGCCCGGACCCCTGCTCGGACGCGTACTCGCCGCGCAGCGGATATCACCGCTCATAGTCAGCGCAAGCATCGAAGGCATCTCGGAACCGGTCGGGGGCAAGGTTGCCTTCATCGACAACGCAGTGGACAGTGCGACCGGCACGATCAAATTGCGCGGTGAGTTCAGCAACAACGGACGTTTGCTGTGGCCAGGTCAGCTGATCAGCGTGCGCCTGACGCTCGGCAACGATGCAAATGCAATCGTCATACCTGACCGCGCCGTGCAGAACGGTCCAGATGGTGCGTATGTATTTGTTGCGTCAGCCGATCAGATTGCGGAACAACGCAAGGTCGAGATCGCGCGTAGTGTCGATGGCGTCGCCATCGTTTCCAAGGGACTAGCCGCGGGCGATACCGTCATCGTCGACGGCCAGTCGCGCGTCGAGAACGGCACTGCGCTGAAAGTCAGCGAAGCCAAGCCGTGAACGTTTCAGAGATCTTTGTTCGCCGGCCGGTGATGACCATCCTGGTCATGGTCGGCCTGCTCGTGTTCGGCATCGCAGGCTACCGACAGTTGCCCGTCGCAGCGTTGCCGAATGTCGATTTCCCCACGATCTCGGTGTCCGCCTCGTTGCCGGGCGCGTCACCGGAGACGATGGCTTCAGCGGTTGCGACGCCGCTCGAAAAGCAGTTCTCGACGATCCCGGCAGTCGATTCGATGACCTCCTCGAGTTCGCTCGGCTCGACCTCGATCACGCTGCAGTTCTCGTTGAACCGCAACATCGATGCCGCGGCGCAGGATGTGCAGGCAGCCATTTCGGCGGCGCTGCGCCAGTTGCCGACGCAGATGACGACTCCGCCGACATTCAAGAAGGTGAACCCGGCTGATTCGCCGGTCTTGTACATCGCGTTCACCTCGAAGACCTTGCGCCTGTCGACGCTGAACGAATTCGCCGAAAACACGTTGGCGCAGCGTATCTCGACGGTCAACGGCGTCGCGCAGGTGAACGTCTACGGTTCGCAGAAGTACGCGGTGCGCGTCGACCTGGATCCGAATGCACTCGCCGGTCGCGGCCTCGGCATCGATACGATCGCGAACGCGATTGGTAGCGGCAACGTCAACGTGCCGACAGGCACGCTGTACGGACCGAACCGCGTTTACAACGTGATGGTCGATGGGCAGCTCAAGGATGCGACCGCATTCGGCGAACTCATCGTCAGTTATCAGAATGGCGCGCCGGTGCGGCTGAAGGACATCGCTCACGTCTACGACGGTGTGCAGAACGACAAGGGTGGAGCTTTCTTCAATGGCGAGCGTGGTGTCGTGCTGGCGATCCAGAAGCAGCCCGGCACCAACACGATCAAAGTGGTCGAAGACATCGAAAAGATGCTGCCGTCCTTCCAGCGTACCTTGCCCGTCGGCGCGGACCTGCAGGTGATCTACGACCGCTCGCAGAGCATTCGCGAGTCGGTGTCCGACGTGAAGTCCAGTCTGCTGCTCGCGCTCGGCCTCGTGGTGATGGTGATTTTTGTTTTCCTGCGCAACGTCTCGGCGACGGTGATCCCGTCGCTGGCGTTGCCGATGTCGATCGTGGGCACATTCGCGGTGATGTATGCGCTTGGCTTCAGTATCGACAATCTGTCGTTGATGGCGCTGACGCTGTCGGTCGGCTTCGTCGTCGACGATGCGATCGTCATGCTCGAGAATATCTCGCGCCATCTCGAGATGGGCAAGGATCGCCTCACTGCGACCTTCGACGGCGCAAAGGAAATCGGCTTCACGATCGTGTCGATGACCTTGTCGCTGGCTGCGGTATTCATCCCGGTCGTGTTCATGGGCGGCATCATCGGGCGCCTGCTCAACGAATTTGCGGTCACGATTGTCGCTGCGGTACTGGTATCGGGCTTGGTCTCACTGAGCCTCACGCCCATGTTGTGCAGCCGCATGTTGAAGCCGCTGCATGGCGGTACCCACGGTCGCATCTACCATGCCAGTGAGCGCGCTTTCGATGCGGCGCAGAATTTCTATCGGCGTACGCTCGAGGCCAGCGTGCGCCATCGCTTCGTCGTCTTGCTGGTGTTCTTCGCACTGGTGATCGCCACCGTCGTACTCGCGGTGCGCATTCCGAAGGGTTTTCTGCCAAACGACGACACTGGCCAGTTGTTCGTGTTCACCCAGGCGGCACAGGACATCGGCTTCGACGCGATGCTGGACAAGCAGCGCGAGGCGGTCGAGATCATTCGCAAGGACCCGAACGTCGACAACGTGCTGGCTTTCGTCGGCGCCGGTGGCAGTAGCGCAACGCTTAACCTCGGTCGCATGATCGTGAACCTGAAGCCGCCATCGCAGCGCCTCAGCGCCGATGAGGTCATGCAGGAACTGCGGCCGAGGCTGCAGCACATCGTCGGCCTGCAGGCGTTCCCGCAGAACCTGCCGCTGATCCGCATCGGCGGCAAGCTCACCAACAGCACCTACCAGTACGTGCTGCAGGACACCGACACGAAGAAACTGTTCGAATGGACGCCAAAGCTCATTGCGGCTCTGGCAAAGGTGCGCGGATTCCAGGATGTGACCAGCGACATGCTGATCGCCAATCCGCAGCTTGATGTGACGATCGACCGCAATGCCGCGGCCGCTTATGGCGTCACGCCAGACGCGATCGAGAACGCGTTGTACCTGGCGTTTGGCCCGGCGCAGGTTTCGACCATCTACACGCAATCGGACCAATTTTGGGTGCTGATGCAGGTCGATCCGAATCGACAGGGAGACGTCTCGGTGTTGTCCTCGATCTACATCACGCCAACTCGGCCGGCGAAGGCCGGCGCGGGTGATGCGACCACAACACCTTCTTCGCAACTGGTGCCGTTGTCAGCGGTGACGAAGACGGGCAACTCGGTCGGCCCGGCGACGATCAACCATCTTGGCCAGGTGCCCGCCGTCACGGTTTCTTTCAATCTTGCACCGGGCATGTCGCTGAGCGACGCCGTCAGCGGTGTCGACGGCGCGATCGCTGCACTCAAGCTGCCGGACACGACAACGACGTCATTCCAGGGTACTGCGCAGTCGTTTCAGGAATCGGTTTCCGGCATGGGCGTTCTGCTCGCGCTGGCGATCTTCGTGATCTACCTTGTGCTGGGCATCCTTTACGAAAGTTTCATTCATCCGTTGACGATTTTGTCCGGACTACCCACCGCCGTGTTCGGTGCGTTGCTGACTCTGATGGTGTTCGGCAAGGATCTCGATGTCTACGGCGCGGTTGGTCTGATCATGCTGATCGGTATCGTCAAGAAAAACGCGATCATGATGATTGATTTCGCACTCGAGAAGCAGCGTGAAGGCGAAGGTCCCGAGCGCGCGATCCTCGATGCCTGTGTGGTCCGCTTCCGTCCGATCATGATGACGACTTTCGCCGCCTTGATGGGCACGCTGCCGATCGCGTTGGGGTTCGGCGCCGGCGC
>JBDSNK010000008.1:0-6331 GCA_039915385.1 Dokdonella sp. | reverse complement strand
GCCGGCAAGGCGAAACGGCATCGAATCGATTGTCACCGCTCCGCCAAGGCGCGCGCCCAGCGGGAAAGTCGTCGCGTTCTTCGGTTTGTTTTTGCGGTCGAACCAGCTCACCGTATTGCGCCTCGCTGTGAAGTCGTCGTCTTGGAAAATCAGCGTCATCCCCGCGCGTGCGGGAATGACGTCGGGAAAATTGCCCGGACTTCCCTAGCCCTTGCTCCGCTCGACCGCATCCACTGCCGTTTCGCTCTTCGGCGCATCGATCTGCTCGCGCGGATGCTGCACGACTTCGGTTTTCTGATAACGGGCGAGCACCATGTCTGCATTGACCTGCCCGCTGACGACGCCGGCAGCGGCAAGTCGCGCTTCAAGACCGGCATCGCCATCCGAGGCGGCGAGTGCGTTCGCGGCTTCGATTTGCGCACCTTGTTCGAGTTGGCGCGTCTTCACGCGTTCGAGTGAATCGAGCGCCGTGCGCAGTTTTGTATTCTGGCCACTGCTGGTTGCCGCGATCGATGCCTGCGCGCGCAGTACGCTCTCATTCGCCTTCACCTGGTCGACCTGCTGCTGCAGGCTTTCGATGCGACGATCGGCGGTCTTGATCGACGCGTGCAGCCTGTCCACCGCAGCGATGTTGGTCGACAAGGACTTTTCCTCGACCGAGATATCGCCTTCGAGCTCGGCGACCTTGCTCGCGACATCGCGCGCGAGCGTCTGGTCGCCCTGACCGAGCAATCGACCGATGTGGCTTTCGTACTCGGTTTTCTTCGCGCGCTTGGCGTCGAGCTTGTCGGAGGCGAGCTTCTGCTGCGCCATCATTTTCGTCAGGTCTTCCTTCGCGCGCACGCTGTCGTTCTGCGCATCGCGGATTTCCTGGTCGAGGATGCGCGTCGCATTCTTGTCGATGACGGCCTGGCCGGCTTCGGTCGCTGCGCCGCGGAACAGGGTCAGGATCTTGGCGAGAATATTCATGCGGACCTCAGTGCGTGATGTAGGGGCGCAGCGCCTCGGCGGCCTGCAGCGTATTGCGCGCGAGCACGTCGATTTCCTCGACGATGTTCGCCAGCGGCGAGCGCGTCGAGAGTTCGCCGAAAACGACGTAGATGTCTTCGCCGTCCATCTGCTGCAGACCAAGGTTCGACAGCGGATTGAGCGGATTCAGGCGCAGGCAGGCGTCGTTGAACGCGGCGCGATCGTCCACTTGCGAACCCATGCACAGCGGCGTCGACGCGAACAACTGTTCGCCGGACGCCATCAGGTGGATCACCAGATCGCCGTGCTCGGGCAGGGTGATCGCAATCGTGGGGTCGGCCCCGCGTTCGAGATTGAGCACGAACGACAAATGCTCGCGCAACACGTGGTCGCAGAGCGCTTCGTGCAGCGCAGGAGTGGTCCAGGGTTGGCTCATGGCGGAATACGCCTCCAGTTGGCGGTAGCGGTCGGGGAGCACGATCTCGCGCAAGGCGAGTTCGAGGGTTGCGAGGATCTCGCGGTGATGTGGCCGGATGAAGACCTGGCGCGGCACCAGGCCCTTGTCGCGCATGCGCTCGCGGAACGCGCGCTGGCTGAGCGCTGCGGGCGAGGGGGATCGCTTCGGGTGCGTGACCTTCATTACTAGTAACGTTACATGTAATGAAAATTCCGTGTCAAGCGGCGTTGTATTTCGGCGCTATCCGCCAAGGCGGTCGGGCGAGCGCCAACCATGCAATATGCGCGGTCCATCCGAAGCCGGTGTTGCGCCAGCGTGCCCTGCTGTGTCGCAATGGGCCATCTGCCGGGCGCCGACACGATCGCCGACACCGGCCCCAATGCATCCCCTTCCTCGGAGTACTCATGTCCCGTCACCACGGCGAAACGCATCGTTCGGACCGCGCAGGCTGGCTGCGTGCGGCAGTGCTCGGCGCCAACGACGGCATCGTTTCCACTGCAAGCCTCATTGTCGGTTTCGTTGCTGCCGGCTCCGAACGCCACGGCATCCTGCTCGCTGGTGTTGCCGGTCTGGTTGGCGGCGCCTTATCGATGGCGGCGGGCGAATATGTTTCCGTCAGCTCGCAGGCGGATACCGAGAATGCCGACCTTGCGCGTGAACGCAGCGAGCTCGATGAATACCCGGAAGGCGAGTTGCGCGAACTGGCCGGGATCTACGTGAAGCGCGGACTGGAACCGGCGCTCGCCACAAAGGTCGCCGAGCAGCTGACCGCACACGATGCGCTTGCCGCGCACGCGCGCGACGAACTCGGCATCACGCATGAGATGCGTGCGCGGCCGCTGCAGGCCGCCAGCGCATCGGCGGCTGCGTTTGCGAGCGGTGCCGCATTGCCCTTGATCATCAGCATATTGGCGCCGGAAACCGCGCTCGCGACGATCATCATCCTCACATCCCTGGTCTGCCTCGCCCTTCTCGGCGCCATCGCCGGTCGCGTGGGGGGGGCGAATCCATGGCGGGGCGCGCTGCGCGTCACGCTCTGGAGTGCGATCGCGATGCTGGTGACCGCCGCGATCGGGCGATCGTTCGGCGTCTGATCGTGCCGATGTGATCAGGCGAGCGCATACGCACAATCGAACGCAGGCGAGCGTCCGATCGTCAACGCAAGCAAGCCTCTGCCGTTCGCGTCATTCCTTCAACACCATGTCGATGCACATCACGGCTGCGACGATCAGGATGCGTACCTTGTCGTCCGCCGCCACGGCATCCTTGATGGCGAGCATGTAGTTGTCCGCCGTTGTGAACAACTCCTTGCCGAGGCCTGCCCATTTCTTCGAAACGCTGGCAAGTTCCCTTTCGCCTTTCACGAAGCGGAAGTCCCAGCTGGTCCATGTTCCCTGCAGGGTGCACAGCGGCTGATCGCTCGCATCGAGCACGTCGAATTTGCCGCCGATGGAAAAGAGTTTCTGCTTGAAGCAACCGACGACTCTGTCGTTTTCGTCAAGTACCTCCACTTTCGACAGCAGCAGGGAAAAACCGCGCTTCACCGTCAGGACCTTGCCACCTTCAGGCGTGCGCACTTCCACATGGAACGGCGTCATCCGCTTGTAGTCGGTGAAGCGCAAGAGTTTGGTGAGGATGCCGAGAGTCGGTTCGCGGCATTCCATGCATTTCTGGTTCGTCTTCGGATCGAAGACATCGTAGTTGTTGGATGCCTTGAAGAGGCCGACTTGTTCCTTCACGAAGAACAGATTGCTGCGCAGGACGGGATGCATGAATAGCCTTGTCTGATGGTTGGGTCGCGATGGCTCGTTTCGCCGAAGAACCGGTATCCGATGCCACGTTGGTGAGTGCGGGCAAGCAGTTCCGCCGCCGACGATGTGCCAGTACGATCGTCAAGCAAGGGGAAGTCTCGGCCGTCACTATAGCGAAGGTCCGGAAACGGGCGAAGCTCGCGTGCGCGTTGGCCGGCATTCTTTTGTCCCGGCACCGATGTCGGCACCTGCCCGTCAAAGATCGCGCAGAGCAGGTCCGAGCCGAGACTTCTCGCCCGAAAAAGGCCGATAGCCAAGGGCTATGGCGTGCGATCAGTCTCGCAGCGCACCTCAAAGCGCTGTCGCATTGCGCCCCTCACGATCCGACAAAGCGTTAGGAAGAGGACAGCACGAACGTGTTCCCTTCGGAATCCTTGAACTTCGCAAACGTGCCCCACGGTTGCTTCGTCGGAGCTTCGACGAATTCAACGCCGCGCTGCTGCAGTTGACGATAGGTCGCGTCCACGTCATCGCACGCGAGCGAGCCATTGAAGAAGGTGCCGACACGATCCTCATGGCCGGGCGGCGTGAAGAGAACGAGCCGTGTCGACGAGTGTGCAATCCGCAGCTCTATCCAGCGCTTTCCAGGCCCCATCGGCTGATCAGTCGCTACACTGAAACCGAGCTTCTCGGTGTAGAACGCCAATGCACGATCCTGATCCTCGACAGGGACACCAACGAACTTCAACTGGGTGATCATGGTTCGGATCCTCTCTCGTGCGATGGCCGATCGCGGTGCGTGAATTGTCGCTGCTGGAACGGGTGCGGGGTACCGTTCACTGCTATAGCATTCATCGCCATGAAGACCTATTCGATTGATCCGTATGTCATCGACGTCCTCATGCCCGACCTGGTCGGCCATGACCGAAGCCCGGCGGCCTTTCTCGTTTACCTGAGCCTGTACTGCACGTCGGAACGCCGCCGCAATCCGTCAGTTCCAATCAGCCTGCAGGAACTCGCTACACAGACGGGGCTCGCGAAGTCGACGATCCAGGTTGCGATCCGGCATCTCAAGCGCAGGCACTTGCTGGACCCTGCCGTTATCGCGTCGACCACGAAGCCGGCGCGTCGCGTCGCGAAACCCTGGGCCCGATGATCCTGCAGCAGACCGGCGCATCGGCATGGGAGGTCCGCGTGAATCAGGCACATCCCGTACCCCTGCGGGTAGCGCGCCATCGACGACGTGCGATGTGATGCCTGCGCCGGACAACGCAGGAAGACCACGCTGATCACTGCCGACGCCGGCTATCACTCGGAAGCCAATCTTGCTGAGCTCGCCGAACGCGGCATCGACGCCCTGATTGCCGACAACCAGATGCGCCGTCGCGACGAACGCTTCGCCGATCAGCCTCAACGATACTCGAGTTCAGCGGCGCGCCGCATTGGCGCGTCCGCTGCAACGAGTTGTTAGGCGACGTACGACTGGCGCTACCGATCAGTCGCTTTGCGAACGACCTGAAGAGCGGCGAACTTGCGATCAGCTTCAGCGGGATCGGCAGGTTGAACAGCCTCAAGTACGCGGACGAGAGCGCGTCCTGAGAAGGCGGCGAGAAGCTGCTCGGCTCCGCCCGGGAGCCCTGATTCGCTGAGCGATGCATCTGGGGGTGGCTGGACCACGAGAACGGCGAGCGCCTCAAGAACTTTGGCTTCATCGGTGTCGGTGCAGAAGCGGACGTGGCCGTGCCACGCGGCGTCGAGGACGGGTGTGAACTGAGCGGAGAGGCCGGCGAAGTAGCGGCGGAGGTCTTCGCTCACGGCGGCTGCGGTTGCTCTGTCGGTGGCTGCAGCAGGACTCCACGCTCTAGGCGCGGGGCGGCATGGTGAGTCCTCTGAGCCGTCGACGACCAACAGCTGAGGGCGTGCGGAAGGAGACGCGAGAAGCGCGATTCCGATGAGCAGCGCTGCGGAAGTCATTGTCGGGTCCCAAGTCGCCTAACGTTTGAAATGAGAGGCCGCGCCCGGCCTGCCGGGCGACGTCGTCTCGATTGAAGGGTTAGGCCGCTGACGCATGCACCTGGCCCGCCTGCTAGCCATGACCCGCTGAAGGTAGAAATGGAGTGACCTTTTCCTCAAGCAGCTTGACCAGAGCACGCTCCATGAATTTGTAGTTGTCTGGGATGTTGAGACACACGACCTTCTTGCCCAGAAGCTGCGGCTTGAACTGCGCTGACAACTTGGACTTGTGCTGCTTCTCCATGACGAAGATTAGCTCAGCCCACTCGACAAACTCTGCTGAAATGGGAACTTCTGCATCGTGGCTCAAGCCAGCCGAAGCGCACTGAATGCCTGGATGTTCTGAGAACACTTGCTCTGCGGTGGGGCTGCGCCACTTGTTCCTGCTGCAGATGAAGAGAACTTTGCGCACAGAATTTCAGCGGCCTAACGAGGGGGTACGAAAAGTGCCGGACGGAAATTTGTCTGATTTTAGGGGGTGCTTCGACCCCACCCGCCATGCTCCGCGTCGATTGTAGAGCGTCCTGTGAGGTCACTCTTTACTCGCCCCGTGATCAACGTGCCCGGAAAGGGTTTTTCTACAGCCTCAACACCAGAGTTAAGCCGCGTGCGTCAGCACGTCGGCTTGGACGAAAAGCTAAGTGTCATTGATGACTAGGACGAGCAGAAATTGTTGGCCACCCGTTGACACAACGTAATTCGTAGGACTTGCCAATTTCAAAGGTAGCAGTAACCCTGGGGAGGACATCAACAAGTACGGTTGTATCTCCGCCTGTCGGAGGGCAAGAATAGCCCACGTGATGCACCCCTGGGGGCAGGCCAATTGCGCCGAGCCCGATAATGGCGTCGTTGAGTTCCAGCATCTCGCCATTCAACGGATCAATATCCTTCCCGTCACTGCCCACAATGAATAGTTTAGAAGACATGCTTTCGAAGTTAAGGTTGTAGTCCGGCCTGGACGGAGAGCAAGCAATGAGTAAAAGCGCGAGGACTAGAAGGAGTTGTTTCATGACACCTAACGAGGCTGTAGAAAAACTGGCCCCGATCTTGCTCGCATATAGCGAGGCGATCAAGGGAGTCGGCGATGGCGCGGTACAAGGTGGTGGACATGAGTCCACGGCTGCTGCCGGTGGACTTGGAA